>NZ_JBHWGV010000017.1:0-2369 GCF_042732955.1 Kitasatospora sp. NPDC059747
CAACAACACCCCCCCACCCCCCACCCCCCCACACCACCCCCGTGTCGTCGCGATGACCAGGTTCGTGGGCAGTGGCCCCGCGCCCCCCCAGTCCGGGTGGCCCCTCAGGCGCATCCGGCGCGGCATGCCGTCGGTGGCCGAGAACTCGCACCACCCGTTCACGCTCGGCGGCCGGCCGCCGTCGAGCAGCACCTGGACGTGGAGTGCCGCCAGGCCCGCCACGGCGGTGGCCATCGCGGTGTCGCAGGCCGGGGTGCGCGCACGCCCCGGTCCTCCGTCCGCGAGCTGGGCCAGCACCCGTGGCCACGCCGCGTCCTCGTCCTCCCTCCGCAGCACCAGGCAGTGCCCGCAGGCCGACACCCCCGGCACCACCAGGGGCCCGACCACCCCGAACTCCTCCACCACGCCCACGTAGAGATGCGGCACCCCGGCCCGCAGCAGCTGCCGCGCCTCGTACGCCCCGCCCGCGAACGCCCCGCTGCCGTCCCGCGGCGCGAGCACCACGAGATCGGGCGGCGCGTCCGCGGCCCGCCGCGGCGCGGGTGCCGGGCGACGGGCCGAGGCCCGCTGGACCGCCTCCTTGGCCGCCGTCATCCGCAGCCGCCCGACGTCGGACGGCGGCACGCCCGCGGGGGAGCAGTCGCCGGGCCGGACGCGGCCGCCGTCCTTCACCGTGACGGCCCCCGCCCCGCCTGCCGCGAGCACCGCCGCCACGGCGGCCCCGACCCGCCCCGCGCCGCGGACCTCGATCCTGGTGTCCGCCCGCCGGGCGAGCACCGCCGGTGCGGCACCCGGGCCGGAGTGGACCAGCGAGAGCGAGGCGAGGTCCGGCCCCAGCAGCTCCCGGTGCGGCTGCGGGAAGCGGGCGAGCGCGGCCTCGGCCGCCTCCGCGTCGTCGAGGAGCCCGGCCTCCTCCAGCTCGGCGAGCAGCGCCTCGGCCGGGTCGCGGCCGAGCCCGGCCTTCTCGCCGGCCGCCAGCAGCGCGGGACGGTCCCGGGTGCCGTCGAGCAGGCCCAGGAAGTCGCACAGGGTTTTGTCGGCGTGCTCGACCACTCCCGCGTAGCGGCTGATGGTCCCGAACTGCAGGGTCTCGGTGTCGCGCCAGCTGCGGGACAGGGCGGGCTTGAGGGCGAGGCGCACGGCGGTGTCCTTTCCGATCGTTTTCGGACGGCTGACGGCAGCTTGCCCGATCGGGGCGACATCGTGCGCCGGGTTATCCACAGGCGCTGGCCCGTGATCACATCATCGGTTCGCAGGTCCTGTGGATAACTGGGTATCCGCTCCGGCGTCGGTTTCCGGACACCCCTTGTCGGCCTTTCGTTACCGATCACTCCACGAAAGATTTCGGCCATGGCAGCGGACTTCTGTCAGTGGTAGCGGGTAACGTCGTGTGCCATGGCAGCCGAGCGGGACTCCCATCCATCGGCGTCGCGTCGGCGTGCCCGTGCAGCGTCCGGGTCGCAAGTGGCGGCGCCGAGCACGCGCGGGCGCTCGGATCAGCAGCCGAAATCCGCGCAGCCCCAGCACCAGACGCAGCATCAGTCGCAGCACCAGGCACAGCACCAGGCGTCCCCGCCCAAGCCGGGGGAGTCGCACGACCGCACGCGGGTCGAGGTGCGCCGCAGTGCCCGCCGCAGCCGCACCGTCTCGGCCTACCGCGAGGGCGACCGCACCGTCGTCCTGATCCCGGCGCGGATGTCGCACGCCGAGGAGCAGCGGTGGGTCGCGCAGATGCTGGAGAAGCTGGCCGCGCAGGAGAGCCGCCGGATCCCGGGGGACGACGCGTTGGAGGCGCGGGCCCGCGAGCTGTCGGCCGCGTACCTGGACGGCCGGGCGAAGCCGGCCCAGGTCCGCTGGGTCACGAACCAGAATTCGCGCTGGGGCTCGTGCACGCCGAGCGAGGGGACGATCCGGCTCTCGCACCGTCTCCAGGGGATGCCGGAGTACGTGCTCGACTACGTGCTGCTGCACGAGCTGGCGCACCTGCTGGTGCCGGATCACGGTCCGGGGTTCTGGGCGCTGCTGGAGGCCTATCCCCGGACGGAGCGGGCGCGCGGGTACCTGGAGGGCGTGGTGTCGGCGGCGCGGCTGCCGCACATCCCGGGGGCCCGGAGCGCGGACCCGGAGTCCGATCCGGCGCGTTCCTGCGGCTGAGGAGCCCGGCGGGGGAGGCAGGGAAACGGGGACGCGGGGAAGCGGGGGAAGGTAGGGAGCGGGAAGGCGGGGGACAGCGCGGCGGGGCCGCGCGATCGAACGTGGGAGCGACGGAAGGGGGCGTGGGCCTATGCGGGCCCCCCCCCCCGCCCCGGTTGGCACCCCACCAACAAGAACCCCCCCCCCCCCCCCCCAAGGACCCCCCCCCAATGTAG
>NZ_JBHWGV010000017.1:2379-24357 GCF_042732955.1 Kitasatospora sp. NPDC059747
TCTTGGGTGGGGGGGGGTGTTTGCTCTTGGCGGAGGGGGGGTCGGTGGCGGTCTTCGGCGGTTCCTTGGCGACCCCGTACTGGTCGGGTGGGCGGCCGGGGGGGGGGTGGCGGTAGCGGCGCCCCCCCCCCCCTTCCGGTTGTCGCACCTCAGCTCGTGAGCCGCCTCGCCCGCGCGACGAGGTCGCGCACCGAGTGGTCGGTCAGCTCGGGCAGGCCGTCGTAGTCGAACCAGCGCAGGTCGAGCGACTCCTCGCTGATCAGTGCCTGCGCGCCGGCCGGGGCCAGCGCGATGTACTGGACGTCCAGGTGGGTGTTCTCCGGCCGGTCCTTGCCGGTGCAGCGGACCTGGTGCCGGTCGAGCTTGGCCGGGGCGGGCCGGCCGTCGACGGCGAGCAGGGTGAGGTCCGGGATGCCGGACTCCTCGACGGCCTCGCGCAGCGCGGCCGACGCGAGGTCGGCGTCGCCCGGCTCGCAGTGCCCGCCCATCTGCAGCCACAGGCCGACCTTGGGGTGCAGGGTGAGCAGCACCCGCCCGGCCGCCGGGTCGACGACCGCGGCGCTCGCGGTGATGTGGGCGGGCAGGCAGGAGCGGTACAGGCCCTCGGGCTGCGCGTGCAGGTGTTCCAGGTAGTCCAGCCGCAGCTGTTCCTGGTCCTGGTCGGCGGGCCGCCACCGGGTCAGGGTGCCGACGGCGTCCGCGTGCAGGGCGGACGCCCCCGGGTCGGTGGCGGTCATGCGGTGGGCTCGCCCTTTCCGTCGGTGCCGTCCTGCTCGGGCCCGTTCTGCTTGGGCCCGTCCTGCTCGGGCCCGTCGTTCTCGGGGGTGTCGCCCTTGGTGAGGCTCGTGGTGCCGCCGGCCGCGGCCTCGCCGAGCAGCTTGTCGAGCGCGTCGAAGTCGATGCCGCCCTCCAGGTCGCCGGACGCGCCGCGGTGCACGAAGGCGTCCGGGTCGTCGAGGTCGGCGGCGGTGGGCAGCATGTCGGGGTGCTGCCAGAGGGCGTCGCGGCCCTCGACGCCGCGCGCGTCGGCGAGCAGCGCCCAGAGCCGGGCGGCGTCGCGCAGGCGGCGCGGGCGCAGCTCCAGGCCGACGAGGGTGGCGAAGGTCTGCTCGGCGGGGCCGCCGGCGGCGCGGCGGCGGCGGACGGTCTCGCGCAGGGCTCCGGCCTGGGGCAGGTGGGGCTCGGCGGCGGTGTGGACGACGGCGTCGACCCAGCCCTCGACGAGGGCGAGCGCGGTCTCCAGGCGGGCGAGGGCGGCCTTCTGCTCGGGGGTGTCCTCGGGCTGGAGGAGGCCGCCGGCGAGCGCTTCCTGGAGCGCCTCGGGGTTGGTGGGGTCGAGCTGGCCGACGAGTTCCTCCATGCGGGAGGTGTCGACCTTGATGCCGCGGGCGTAGGCCTCGACGGCGCCCAGCAGGTGGGCGCGCAGCCACGGCACGTGGGCGAAGAGGCGCTGGTGGGCGGCCTCGCGCAGGGCGAGGTAGAGGCGGACCTCCTCGGCGGGCACGCTGAGGCCCTCGCCGAACTCGGCGACGTTCTGGGGCAGCAGCGCGGCCTTGCCGGCCGGGGCGAGGGGCAGGCCGATGTCGGTGGAGCCGACGACCTCGGCGGCGAGGGCGCCGAGGGCCTGGCCGATCTGGGTGCCGAACATGGCGCCGCCCATGGAGCGCATCATGCCCATGAGGGGGCCGGCCATGGCCTGCATCTCCTCGGGCAGGACGCCGCCCATGGCGGTGCCGACGCGTTCGGCGACGGGGTCGACGAGGTCCTTCCAGACCGGGAGGGTGGCCTCGATCCACTCGGCGCGGCTCCAGGCGACGGCGGTGCCGGCGCCGGAGGGGAACTCGGTGGCGCCGTCGAGCCAGAGGTCGGCGAGCCGGACGGCCTCGGCGACGGCGGAGCGCTCGGCGGCGCTGACCGAGCGGTCCTTGCTCTTGCCCTCGGCGGGTTCGGCGACGACGGTCTGGCGGGCGATGTTCGTGGCGAGGTCCCAGTTCACCGGGCCGCCCTCGAAGGAGAGCATCTGTCCGAGCTGCTGGAACGCGGCGCCGAGGTCGCCCGGGTTGAGGCCGCCGAACATCGCGGCGAACGGGTTGTCGCCCGCGCCGGGGGCGCCCGGGGTGCCGGGGGCGCCGGGCATCCCGAACAGCGCGCCGAAGGGGTTGCCGGCGCCGAAGCCGAAGGGCTGGGGGCCGCTCTGGTCGGCGCCCTGCGAGCCCTGGTCCTTCTTCTTCTGCTCGTCGTCGGGCTTGGCCTTGCCGTCCTCGGGCTCCTCGGGCGGAACGCCGAATCCGAAGGGAAGGTCGCTCACGGGGTCCTCGATCCGGTCGGCCGTCATACGGGTGTGGCGGGAAATCCTGCGGGCCCGGGGCGGCGGCGGAGTGGGGACTCGCGAGCGGCTCCCGCGCGGCGGGCCCGCGCCGGGTGCACCGCGGGGCCTTCGCCTCGGGCAGGATGGACGTACGTGACACACGTACGTACGCACATAAGCTAACCGTGGAGGATGGCCGGTGAGTTCCCCGCCCTCGGACGTTCGCTCTGGGCTGACCGGAGGCGAGGACGCCCCGGACACCACGGCGTCGCCGCCTCCAGCCTACGGCGGACGGCCGGTCGTCGTGGCCGTCACGGGGGCCGCGGGGGTGCTCGGCGAGCGGGTCGCGGCCCGCCTGGTGGCCTCCCCGCACGTGAAGAAGGTCCTCGCGGTGGACGACCGGCGCGGTGACGTGCCGGGCGTGCAGTGGCGGGTGCTGGACGTGCGGGATCCGGCGGTCGCCGAGCGGCTGGCCGGGGTCGACGTCGTGGTGCACCTGGCGATGGACTTCGGCATGGAGTCCGATCCGCGGGCCCGCAGCGCCTACAACGTCCGCGGCGCGCAGACCGTGCTGACCGCCGCCGCGGCGGCCGGGGTGCACCGGGTGGTGCTGTGCACGTCGGCGATGGTCTACGGCGCGCTGGCCGACAACGAGGTACCGCTGGCCGAGGACTCCGAGCTGCGGGCGACGGAGGAGGCCTCGCTGGTCGGGGACCTCCTGGAGATCGAGCGCCTGGCCCGGCGGGCGCCGCGCGCCCACCCGGGGCTGCAGGTGACGGTGCTGCGCCCGGCGGTCGTGGTGGGTCCGGGCGTGGACACGGTGCTGACCCGGCACTTCGAGGCGCCCCGGCTGCTGGTGGTGGCCGGTTCGCGGCCGTGCTGGCAGTTCTGCCACGTGGACGACCTGGCGATGGCGCTGGAGTACGCGGCGCTCGGCCTGGTCGAGGGCGAGGTGACGGTCGGCTGCGACGGCTGGCTGGAGCAGGAGGACGTGGAGCGGCTGTCCGGCATCCGCCGGATGGAGCTGCCGGCCTCCCTGGCGCTCGGCACCGCGGCCCGGCTGCACCGTCTGGGCCTGACCCCGGCGCCGGCCGGGGACCTGGCCTACACGATGTACCCGTGGGTGGTGTCCGGCAGCCGGCTGCACGAGGCGGGCTGGCGTCCGGCCTGGACGAACGAGCAGGTGCTGGCGGAGCTGCTGGCGCAGGTGGCGGGCAAGCACGCGGTGGCCGGGCGGCGGCTGGGCGGCAAGGAGGCGGCGACCAGCCTGGGCGCGGCCGGGGCGACGGTGGCGCTGGTGGGCACGGCGGCGCTGGTGCGGCGGGCGCGCAAGCGGCGCCGCTTCTGAGGAGTCCGAGGGGGTGCCCACCGAGGGGGCGTCCGGCGTGGGGGCGTCCCGCGTCGGGACGTCCGGCGTGGGGACTTCCGGCAGGGGGACGTCCGGCAGGGCGGCTCGAGAGGGAGCCGGGCCCGGAGCGCGGGGTCGGCCGTCACCCCGACTTCTCACGATGCGAAATTCCCGGATCGTGATGCGGAAGCCCCTTGCCCGGGACCACCCCGGATGGGCAATCATGGGGTCATGTCCGAGAACCACGACCCCATCCGCCTGCTCGCCGTCCGCGACACCCCGCTCTCCCTGGACGAGGTGTACGAGGCGGTGGGCGACGACGCGGCCGGCGGCACGACCGTCTTCGTCGGGACGGTCCGTGACCACGACGGCGGCAAGTCGGTGGCCGCGCTGGAGTACAGCTGCCACCCCACGGCCGAGCAGGAGATGCGCCGCATCGCCGAGAAGATCGTCGCGGACTTCCCGGTCCGCGCGCTCGCCGCGGTGCACCGGATCGGCCGGCTGGAGATCACCGACAAGGCCGTGATCGTCGCGGTCTCCTGCGCCCACCGGGGCGAGGCCTTCGCCGCCGCGCGCCGGCTCATCGACGACCTCAAGCACGAGGTGCCGATCTGGAAGCACCAGGTCTTCGCCGACGGCGAGGAGGAGTGGGTCGGCGCCGGCAACTGCTGAACCCGCACGTTCCCAGCACGCGGAGCGTCAGGCGCGCCGCGGCCTCACCCGAACGGGTCCGGCCGCCCGCGCCGGATACTCCCCGGCAGTGAGCCGATCGGCGCTCCCGTAACCCGGACGGCGGTGATCGCGTTGTCCGCCGGAGTGGTTAATCTGCTCATAGACACGACGAGCTGGGAGTACTGACATGGGTGCGCTCGCCTGGTTGATCATTCCGGTTGCCGCCGTCCTGCTCGCCGCCGTGTGGGCGGGCTGGGCCCAGCGGGCGCCGAGGGCCACGGGGGACCCGGCCTCACTCGCCGAACACCGGCGGTTCATGGCCGCGATGGAACGCACGACCGCCGGCAGCGCCGGTTCGGGGGAGACCTCCGGCCGGTAGCCCGGGGGGCGCCGGTTCACCCGCGTCCCGTACTGTCGTGCCATGCCACGCCGCTCCGCGACGATGCTCGCCGCCACCCTGCTGCTCATAGCGCTGCTCTGCGTCTCGGTGCTGATGAAGGTGCCGTACACGGAGATGAGCCCGGGCCCGACGTACAACACGCTCGGCCAGCAGGGGGGCAAGCCGGTGATCACCATCACCGGGCGCGACTCGTACCCGACGACCGGGCACCTGAACATGACGACCGTGCAGGTCACCGGGGCCAAGTACGAGCCCAGCCTGGTGAACGCGGTGATCGGGTGGCTGCGCGACGACGTGATGGTGGTGCCGCACGACAACGTCTACCCCAAGGGGCAGTCGGACGCGGACGCGAAGAAGCAGAACGCCGAGGAGTTCGCCTCCTCCGAGGACAGCGCCCGCACCGCGGCGCTCAAGCAGCTGGGCATCCCGGTCGGCAACGACCTGATCGTCAAGACGGTCACCGCGGGCGCGCCCGCCGAGGGCCGGCTGCACGCGGGCGACCAGATCGTCGCCGTCGACGGCACCGCGGTGACGACGACGGACCAGGTGGCCGCGGGCGTCACCAAGCACAAGCCGGGCGAGTCGGTGGTCTTCACCGTCGTCCCGCGGCTCAAGGACACCTCGGGCAACGGCGCCGCGGACCCGGCGGCCCGCACCGACGTCACCGTCCCGACCGTGGCGGCCAGGGACCTCGACCCGAAGGCCCCGGCCGAGCGCGCCGGCCTCGCGGTGGTCGGCATCGGCACCGGGATCCGGCACACCTACCCGTTCCAGATCGACATCGGCCTGCAGGACGTGGGCGGGCCGAGCGCCGGCCTGATGTTCTCGCTCGGCATCATTGACAAGCTGACCCCGGGCGGCGACCTCACCGGCGGCAGGTTCGTCGCGGGCACCGGCACCATCGACGACGACGGCAAGGTCGGGCCGATCGGCGGGATATCGATGAAGATCATCGCCGCCCGCGACGCCGGCGCCGAGTACTTCCTCACCCCGTCCGGCAACTGCGCCGAGGCGGGCAAGAACGTCCCGTCCGGGCTGACCCTGGTCAAGACGGACACGCTGGACGGCGCGCTGAAGTCGCTGGAGCAGATCCGCTCCGGCCAGACCTCCGCGCTGCCGTCCTGCGCCGCGAAGTAGCGATCCGCCACGGCGGGCCCCGCCGTGCGGCAGGGCCCCGGAGGGCGGCTACGCGAAGGTCGCCAGCAGGGCCTCGGTCAGGCCGGGCACCAGGTCGGGGCCGGTCAGCACCTCGCGCGCGGTGTCCTTGGAGCGCAGCCGCAGCGCGATCTCCTTCTTGCCGTCGCGCAGCACGGCGGCGGTGATCCGCACCTCCTCGCGCTTGGGGTGGTTGGCCACCCACTCGGTGAGCTGGGCGTCGCTGGCGTTGCGCGGGCGGCTCTGCTCGGCGCCCGGCGGCAGCATGAGGCGCTCGACGACCAGGGCGCAGCCGGCGACGGCGTCGGGCCAGGCGATGGTGCCGAGGAACTTGTCGAGGGGGGTGCCGGCCGGGATCTCGTCCTGCTCGACGGGGGTGAGGCCGGCCGCGTCGTCGTCGGTGAGGCCGAGCTGCTTGGCGACCCGGGGGTCGGCCTTGCGCAGGGCGCCGGAGTCGACGAGGGCGAAGAGGCGGGCGGGCAGGTCCCAGCCGAGGGTGGCGGCGTACTCGTCGATCTCCAGGGCGGCGCGGGTGAGGGGGGTGGCCGCGGGGAGGGTGGAGACGTCGTCGGGGGAGTCGGGCTGGGGCGTGGCGGTGGCGTCGGACATGTCTCAATCCTCACACGCCGGGTGGGGCTTGCCGCGCCGGGCGGTGCGGGTGGTGTGGAGGAGCGGCGTCGTAACCGTCTGCTAACGGTGGGAACTCGGTCGGAGCCTGGTTAAGTTGCTCTGAAGACCGACCGACTCCAGACGACACAGCTGAGGTGCCACCGTGGTATTCCAGATGCCGGAACGCTCAGGGCCGGGTTTCCGGCGCAGGGTAGGTCCGCCCTCCCGGCGGGCGCGGGTGGCCCTGCTGACCCTGGGCGTGCTCGCGGTGCTGTTCCTGCTGTTCGTCATGTTCGCGGGTTTCTGGACGGACTGGCTGTGGTTCAGGTCGGTCCACTACGCGTCGGTGTTCACGACCCAGCTGTGGACGAAGGTCGGCCTGTTCGCGGTGTTCGGGCTGCTGATGGCGCTGATCGTCGGCTTCAACGTGTGGCTGGCGCACCGGCTGCGCCCGCCGCTGTCGGCGATGTCGGTGGAGCAGCAGAGCCTGGACCGCTACCGGGCGGGGCTGGCGCCGTTCAAGCGCTGGGCGCTGATCGGCGTGTCGCTGGTGATCGGCCTGGTGGCGGGGGCGGCGGCGTCGGGGCAGTGGCGCACGTGGCTGATGTGGACGAACGCGACGTCCTTCGGCGAGAAGGACGCGCAGTTCGGCATGGACGTGTCGTTCTACGCCTTCGACCTGCCGTTCTACGAGTTCGTGCTGGGCTTCGCGTTCAGCGCGGTGATCGTGTCGCTGCTGACCTCGGTGCTGGTGCACTACCTGTACGGCGGGCTGCGGCTGCAGGGGCCCGGCCGGCGGGCGAGTGCGGGGGCGCAGGGGCACCTGGCGGTGCTGCTGGGCGTGTTCGTGCTGCTGAAGGCGGTGGCGTACTGGCTGGACCGGTACGCGCTGGCGGTCAAGACCGGCTCGTACAAGGGTGTTTCGGGCTGGACGGGCCTGCGGTACGTGGACGCGAACGCGTTCCTGCCGGCGAAGACGATCCTGTTCTTCGTGGCGATCATCTGCGCGGTGCTGTTCTTCCTGACGCCGGTGCGGCGCACGTGGGCGCCGGCGCTGATCGGTCTGGGGCTGATGGTGCTGTCGGCGGTGCTGATCGGCGGGGTGTACCCGGCGATCGTGCAGCAGTTCCAGGTGAAGCCGAACGAGCAGGCCAAGGAGACGCCGTACATCCAGAAGAACATCGACGCGACGCGTCGGGCGTACGGCATCGCGGACGCGCAGACGTCGCAGTACACCCCGCAGGGGTCGACGACGGCGGACGCGCTGAAGCCGGACGCGCAGACGATCGCCGACATCCGCCTGCTGGACCCGAACATCGTGTCGCCGACGTTCCAGTCGATCGAGCAGCAGCGCAACTACTACGCGTTCCCGAACACGCTGGACGTGGACCGCTACGGCGCGGGCACGGACAAGCAGGACACCGTGATCGGCCTGCGCGAGCTGGACCTGAACGGCGTGCAGCGCAACTGGATCAACGACCACTTCAAGTACACGCACGGCTACGGCGCGGTGGTCGCCAAGGGCAACCAGGTCAACGACAAGGGCCAGCCGGTGTTCACCGAGTCGGGCCTGCCGGCGACCGGGGCGCTCGGCGACTACCAGCAGCGGGTCTACTACGGCGAGAAGACGACGACGTACTCGATCGTCGGCGGCTCGAACCAGGAGATCGACTACACGACCGAGACCGGCGAGAACAAGCAGTACCAGTACACCGGCAACAGCGGTGTCTCGCTGGACAATCCGCTCACCCGGGCCGCGTACGCGGTGCGCTTCGCCGAGCCGCAGATGCTGTACGCGGGGGCGATCACCGACGGCGCGAAGGTGATCTACAACCGGACGCCGAAGGAGCGGGTGGAGAAGGTCGCCCCGTGGCTGTCGATCGATGCCGACCCGTACCCGGTGGTGCAGGACGGCCGGGTGGTGTGGGTGCTGGACGGCTACACGACGTCCGACGGCTACCCGTTCGCGTCGAAGACGACGCTGGGCACGGCGACGAAGGACTCGCTGACCAACCAGCGCGGCGAGCTGCTGTCGGTGGCCAACAAGGTCAACTACATCCGCAACTCGGTGAAGGCCACGGTCGACGCGTACACCGGCGAGGTGAAGCTCTACCAGTGGGACGACAACGACCCGGTGCTGAAGACGTGGATGAAGGCGTTCCCGGGCACGGTCGAGCCGAAGGCGGACATCCCGGCGACGCTGCTGCCGCACCTGCGCTACCCGCAGGACATGTTCAAGGTGCAGCGCGACCTGCTCGGCCAGTACCACGTGACGGACGCCAACTCGTTCTTCAACGGCAGTGACATCTGGCAGGTCCCGGTGGACCCGACGAGCGACACCAAGCAGGTGCAGCCGCCGTACTACCTGACGCTGCGCATGCCGGACCCGGAGGTGACGTCGGCGAGCTTCTCGCTGACGACGACGTTCGTGCCCAACGGCCGGGACAACCTGGCGGCGTTCATGGCGGTCGACGCCGATCCGGGCCCGGACTACGGGAAGATCCGGATCCTGAAGGTGCCGGGCGACAGCAAGACGCTCGGCCCGAACCTGGTGCAGTCGCAGTTCAACTCCCGCCCCGAGGTGGCGCAGCAGATCACGCTGCTGAAGAGCGGCGGCGACTCGGACCTGGAGTACGGGAACCTGCTGACGCTGCCGGTGGGCGGCGGGCTGCTCAACGTCGAGCCGGTGTACGTGCGCGGGCGCGGCGCCAAGTACCCGACGCTGCAGAAGGTCCTGGTGGTGTACGGGAACGACAACGTGGCGTTCGAGAACACGCTGGAGGAGGCGCTGCGCAAGGTGTTCGCGGGGGCCGCGCCGGCGACGACGCCGACGGCGCCGAGCACTCCGGGCAATCCGGCGAACCCGGGGACCCCGGCGAACCCGGGCACGTCGACGGGTCCGACGACGCCGCAGCCGGGCGGGACGATCTCGCCGGAGCTGCAGAAGGCGCTGTCGGACGCGGAGAAGGCGTACAACGACGGCCAGACGGCGTTCAAGAACGGCGACTGGGTGGCGTACGGCAACGCGCAGAAGGCGCTGGGCGACGCCTTGAAGGCCGCCGACGCGGCCCGTTCCGGCGCTCCGGCGCCGGCCGCCCCGAGCGGCGGCCCGTCCGCCACCGCGGGCGGGTCGCCGAGCCCGAAGCCGTGAGCCGCCGGGCCCGCGCCCGCTGAGCTGCGGCAACCGATTTCGGTTCCGCCCCGCGTCCGTGCTACTGTTGAGTCACCGACGCGGGGTGGAGCAGCTCGGTAGCTCGCTGGGCTCATAACCCAGAGGTCGCAGGTTCAAATCCTGTCCCCGCTACTCAGTAGTGACAGAGGCCCGGAGGATTCGTCCTCCGGGCCTCTGGCGTTTTCGCTCCGAAGCGGCGGGAACCGCTCCGGTACTATCGACCGTCGCCAACGATGACGGCACCGGGTTTGTGGGGTTGAAGTGTCGGGAAATCGACAAAGCGCCGAAGCAATTTCGTCGGCTTCGGGGCAGCCCCGCCCGAATTCGGCCGGGGCAGGTGTACGCGGGTTGCGGGTGGTGCGACGATGGGACACATGGGGGACGGTGCACGGCTGCTGACCAGCCGTCGGGTCCGGCGCTTCCCCTGGAGGACCCCCCGGCCGGTGGCTGGGGGAGGATGCCGCGACACTCTGGGGGAGCGGGAGTCCGGATGAGGCTGATCGGCAAGAACGGGCCAGGTGCCAGGTCCGGCGCCGCCACCGAGGCGGACACCGACGCCTGGGCGGAGAGCCCCGAGAGCCGTCCCGGCGCCCTGCCCGCCCAGCGCACCGGCGGCCTCGCCGAGCGCCGCGCGGCCGGCTGCGGCCCCGACAGCCTCGTCCACGTGCCCACCCGTCAGTTCACCTCCGCCGTCGGGCCGTACGGCGAGTCCGCCGACGGCTCCGGCGGCGCCCACGGCGGCGGCGCCCTCGACCCGGCGGGCCTGGACACCACCAGCTTCGAGACCGCGCTGGCCGCCCGCGAGCAGGCCGCGCTGGAGGCCCGGCACCGCCGCGCCGCCGAGGAGGGCGACCCGGACGCCGCCTCCCGGCTCGGCACGCTGCTGCTGCGCCGCGGCGAACTGGAGGACGCCGAGCCGTACCTGCGCGCCGCCGCCGCGGCCGGGGTCCGCGCCGCCTCCAACAACCTGGGCGTGCTGCTGCACCAGCAGGGCCACCGCGCCGAGGCCGCCCAGTGGTGGCGCCAGGCCGCCGTCGCCGGCAGCGCCCCCGCCGCGCACGCGCTCGGCCTCCAGCTGCGCGACCAGGGCGAGGAGGAGGCCGCCGAGTACTGGCTGCACTTCGCCGCCGACCACGGCCACCCGCTCGGTGCCTACGCGCTCGGCGACCTGATGGAGCACCGGCGCGACGTCCGCGCCGAGCGCTGGTTCAAGGTGTCCGCCGACGCCGGCCACCGCGAGGCCGCCTACCGGCTGGCCCGGATGCGCGAGGCCGCCGGCGACAAGGACACCGCCGAGACCTGGTACCGCACCGCCGCCGCCCGCAGCCACGCCCGGGCCGCGCTGCGCCTGGGCGTGCTGCTGGAGGAGCGGGCCGGAGCCGACCAGGCGCTGCTGGACGAGGCCGCCCGCTGGTACCGGCAGTCCGCGCAGAACGGCGAGCCGCGGGCCGCGTGCGCGCTCGGCTTCCTGCTGCGCGACTCCGGGGACGTCGCGGCCGCCGCCGAGTGGTGGCAGGAGGCCGCCGAGGCCGGGGACGGCAACGCCGCCAACGCGCTCGGCGCGCTGCACGCGAGCCGCGGCGAGGCCAAGGAGGCCGAGCACTGGTACCGCGGCGCGCTGGACGCGGGCGACCACAACGGCGCCTTCAACCTCGGGCTGCTGTGCGCCGGCACCGGCCGTGAGCAGCAGGCCGAGCAGTGGTACCGGCGGGCCGCGTACGCCGGGCACCGGGAGGCGTGCAACGCGCTGGCCGTGGTGCTGCTCCAGCGCGGCGACGAGTCCGGCGCCGAGCCGTGGTTCTCCAAGGCGGCCGAGGCGGGCAGCGTCGACGGCGCGTTCAACCTCGGCGTGCTGCACGCCGGGCGCGGCGAGCACCAGCAGGCGCAGGAGTGGTACGCGCGGGCCGCCGCCGAGGGCCACGGCGAGGCGGCGCTGCAGCTCGCGGTCGCCCAGGAGCAGCGCGGCAACCTGGCGGGCGCGCTGGAGCGCTACCGGCAGGCGGCGGCGGGCGGTTCGGCCGAGGGCGCGTTCCGGCTGGCGTCGGTGCTGGACCGGCGGGGCGAGGCGGACGCGGAGGCCGAGCACTGGTACGCGGTGGCGGCGGACGCCGGGCACCGCCGGGCGCAGGTGCGCATGGGCGTGCGGGCGGCCGAGCGCGGCGCGCTGGAGATCGCCGAGAGCTGGTACCGGCGGGCGGCGGAGGCCGGGAGCCGCAGTGCGGCGTTCAACCTGGGGCTGCTGCTGGCCCGGCAGGACAGCGAGGCCGAGGCGATGCTCTGGTACACCCGGGCGGCGGACGCCGGGCACGGGCGGGCGGCGCTGCGCCTGGCGCTGCTGGCGCTGCGGCGGGGGGAGCCGGTGCAGGCGGAGAACTGGTGCCGCCGGGCGGCCGACTACGGGCCGGCGGAGGTGGCGGAGCGGGCGGGGCGGCTGCTCGGGGCGCTGCACGCGGAGCTGAGCGCGTAGCGGCTCCGGGCTGAGCGGTGGCGTGGCCTAGCGGGCCGGCGCGTGCGTACAGTCCGGACAGAGCCCGCGGTAGGTGATCTCGGCGCCGGAGAGGACGAAGCCGAAGCGCTCGGTGGCGGGCAGGGCGGCGAGCGGGTCGCCGTGGGGGTGGACGTCGCGGATCGCGCCGCAGCCCGAGCAGACCAGGTGCTGGTGGGCGTGGCGGGCGTTGGGGTCGTAGCGCTTGGCGCGGCCGTCGGTGGCGACCTCCAGGACCTCGCCGAGGGCGACGAGTTCGCCGAGCGTGTTGTAGACGGTCGCGCGGCTGATCTCGGGCAGGTGCCGGGCGGCGCGGGCGTGCACCTCGTCGGCGGTGAGGTGGACGTGTTCGCCGTCGAGGACCTCGGCCACGACCCGGCGCTGCGAGGTCAGGCGCCACCCACGTCCGCGAAGTCGTTCCAGCAGGTCGCTCATGCGCACCAGAGTAGGTCACGCTCTGAGATTGGTGCCAGTATTGACTTAGACAAAGTCCAAGTTAGGATCGAGTCCTCACGATCGGATCACGCGGAGGCTTCTCTCATGACGACCCAGGACGAGCTGCGCCCCACCCTCACCACGGAGGCGGGCGCCCCCGTCGCCGACAACCAGAACACCGAGACGGCGGGTGTCGGCGGCCCGGCGCTCATCCAGGACCAGCTACTGTTCGAGAAGCTCGCGCACTTCAACCGCGAGCGCATCCCGGAGCGCGTGGTGCACGCCCGCGGCGCTGCGGCCTACGGCACCTTCACGGTGACGGCCGACGTGACGCCCTACACCCGGGCCGGCTTCCTCGCCGAGATCGGCAAGCAGACCGAGGTCTTCCTGCGCTTCTCCACCGTGGCCGGCAACCTCGGCTCCGCCGACGCGGTGCGCGACCCGCGCGGCTTCGCGCTGAAGTTCTACACCGAGGAGGGCAACTACGACCTCGTCGGCAACAACACCCCCGTGTTCTTCATCAAGGACGCGATCAAGTTCCCCGACTTCATCCACACCCAGAAGCGCGACCCGTACACCGGCTCGCAGGAGGCGGACAACGTCTGGGACTTCTGGGGCCTGTCGCCCGAGTCGACCCACCAGGTGACCTGGCTGTTCGGCGACCGCGGCATCCCGGCGACCTACCGCCACCTCAACGGCTACGGCTCGCACACCTTCCAGTGGCAGAACGAGGCCGGCGAGCACTTCTGGGTCAAGTACCACTTCAAGACCGACCAGGGCATCCGCAACCTCACCCAGGACGAGGCCAACCGCCTCGCCGGCGAGGACCCGGACAGCCACCAGCGCGACCTGCGCGAGGCGATCGAGCGCGGCGAGTTCCCGACCTGGACCGTGCAGGTCCAGATCATGCCGGCGGCCGACGCGGCGAACTACCGCTTCAACCCCTTCGACCTGACCAAGGTGTGGCCGCACGCGGACTACCCGCCGGTCGAGATCGGCAAGCTGGAGCTCAACCGCAACCCCGACAACGTCTTCGCCGAGGTCGAGCAGTCGATCTTCTCCCCGGCGCACTTCGTGCCCGGCATCGGCCCGTCCCCCGACAAGATGCTCCAGGGCCGCCTGTTCGCCTACGCGGACGCCCACCGCTACCGCGTCGGCATCAACGCCGACCACCTGCCGGTGAACCGCCCGCACGCCACCGCGGCGCGCACCAACAGCCGCGACGGCTACCTGTACGACGGCCGCCACGGCCGCCAGAAGAACTACGAGCCGAACAGCTTCGGCGGCCCGGTCGAGACCGGCCGCCCGCTGTGGGCCGCCACCGCCGTCACCGGCGCGACCGGCAACCACGTGGCGCCCTCGCACGCCGAGGACGACGACTTCGTGCAGGCCGGCAACCTCTACCGCCTCTACTCCGAGGACGAGAAGCAGCGCCTGATCGCGGGCCTGGCCGGCTTCATCGCCAAGGTCTCGGAGGACCGCGAGGACATCGTGGAGCGGGCCGTCGACAACTTCCGCAAGGCCGACGCCGACTACGGGCAGCGGCTGGAGGCGGCCGTCCGCGAGCTGCGCAAGAAGTAGCCGCGGGCTTGCCCCGGGAAAGACGGCGGGCCCCTCGACCAGCTCCCACTGGTCGAGGGGCCCGCGATCACGTCCGGGACGGGTCGCGTCAGACGCTCAGGCGCCGCAGCGTCTCCTCGTGCAGCAGGCCGTTGCTGGCGACGGCGTCCGCGCCGCCCGGGCCCGGGACGCCGTCCAGGCCGGTGAAGCGACCGCCGGCCTCCTCGACGATGATGCAGTTGGCGGCCATGTCCCAGAGCGACAGCTCGGGCTCGGCGGCGATGTCCACGGCGCCCTCGGCGACCATCATGTAGGACCAGAAGTCGCCGTAGGCGCGGGTGCGCCAGCAGGCCCGGGTGAGGTCGAGGAACGGGTCGAGGCGCCCGCGCTCCTCCCAGCCGGACAGCGAGGAGTAGGAGAAGGAAGCGTCCTCGATGCGCGAGACGCCGGAGACGTGGATCCGCGAGGCCTTGGCGAGGCTGCGGCCCGCGTAGGCGCCGAGGTCCTTGGCGGCCCACCAGCGGCGGCCGATCGCGGGGGCCGAGACGATGCCGACCACCGGGCGCCCGACGCCGTCCGGGCCGTCCTCCAGCAGGGCGATCAGGGTGGCCCAGACCGGCACGCCGCGGATGTAGTTCTTGGTGCCGTCGATCGGGTCGATCACCCAGCGGCGCGGGCCGGAGCCCTGGAGGCCGAACTCCTCGCCGAGGACGGCGTCGCGCGGGCGGGCGCGCTGCAGGATGCCGCGCACCAGTTCCTCGGCGGCCTTGTCGGCGTCGCTGACGGGGGTGAGGTCGGGCTTGGTCTCGACCGCGAGGTCGAGCGCGCGGAAGCGCTCCAGGGTGACCGAGTCGGCCGAGTCGGCGAGGACGTGGGCGAGTCGGAGGTCGTCGTGGTAGTCGGCCATGTCCGAAACCCTAGCGAGCCCGCCCGGATCGGGACAGCCGGGCTCACGGAGTGAACGCTCATCGGCCCGCGGCTCAATGGGTGGTGCCGCTGAGCTGCAGGCCGATGACGCCGGCGATCACCAGGGAGATCGAGACCAGCTTGAGCACCGACGTCGTCTCGTCCAGGAAGACCATGCCGTAGATGGCGGTGCCGGCCGCGCCGATGCCGGTCCACACCGCGTAGGCCGGACCGACCGGCAGGCTCTTGAGCGAGAGGGTCAGCAGGCCGAAGCTGCTGAGGGCGAACACGCAGAAGCTGATGGTGGGCCAGAGCCTGGTGAAGCCCTCGCTGAGCTTGAGGTTGATCGCGAAGCCGGTCTCCAGCAGGCCGGCCAGGATCACCAGGGCCCATGCCATCGCGTGCCCTCCCTGTCGATCGACGGGTCGGACCGCACAGTGGTCCGACTTTCCTATGATCGCCAGGGCGGCGCGGTCCGACACCTCGAACGGGCCACCGGCCTCGCCGGGACGCGGCGGGGCCGGGCGGGGTCAGTCGTCCTCGCGGGCCTCCTTGCTGGCCAGCAGGCGGCGCAGCGAGTAGAGCCGGGCGGCGTCGGCGTGGCCGTCGGCGACCCAGGCGTCCAGGGCGCAGTCCGGCTCGTCGTGGCTGCAGGCGCGCGGGCAGTCGACCGTGCCCGGCTCCAGGTCGGGGAAGGCGAGGATGACCCGGGACGGGTCGATGTGGGAGAGGCCGAAGGAGCGGAAGCCCGGGGTGTCGATCACCCAGCCCGAGTTCAGCGCCTTCTTGGAGCCGGCCTTGGCGCCCGGGGGCGGGGGCAGGCGCAGCGCGAGGGCCGAGACGGTGGTGTGCCGGCCGCGGCCGGTGACGGCGTTGACGTGGCCGGTCTGCCGTTGGCGGTCCGGGACGAGGGCGTTGACCAGGGTGGTCTTGCCGACGCCGGAGTGGCCGATGAACACGGTGGAGCGGCCGCGCAGGTGCTCGCGTACGGCCTCGGCGCCCGCGCTCTCCAGTTCGTCCCGGCGGGTGACGACGTAGTCGATGCCGAGCGGCGCGTAGGACTCCAGGAGCGTTTCGGCGGACGCGAGGTCGGCCTTGGTGAGCACGAGCAGGGGTTCCATGCCCGCGTCGTAGGCGGCCACCAGGCAGCGGTCGATCAGCCGGGGCCGGGGCTCCGGGTCGGCCAGGGCGGTGACGATGGCGAGCTTCTCGGCGTTGGCGACGACGATCCGCTCGTACGGGTCGTCGTCGTCCGCGGTGCGCCGCAGCACGGAGGTGCGTTCCTCGACCCGGACGATCCGGGCGAGGGTGTCGGCGTCCCC
The DNA here is from genome assembly GCF_042732955.1 of Kitasatospora sp. NPDC059747. NCBI lineage: Bacteria > Bacillati > Actinomycetota > Actinomycetes > Kitasatosporales > Streptomycetaceae > Kitasatospora > Kitasatospora sp. NPDC059747. Next base: position 18,752 of record NZ_JBHWGV010000017.1, read on the forward strand.
GGAGAGGTCGCCGACGATGTTGACGACGTCGCCGACGACGACGCCCTTGCGGCCCAGTTCGCGGGCCTTCATGGCGACGATCTGGCGTTCCTGCTTGGTCCCCGGGTCGATCAGGCAGGTGATCCGGCCGCGGTCGACGGTCAGCACCATCGCCTCGGCGGCGTCCTCGTGTTTGGGCCGGATCCGGGTCCGTGGCCGGGAGCCCCGGCGGGCGGGGCGGTTGCGGATGTCGTCCTCGTCGGCGTCCTTGCCGTAGCGGCGCATGGCTTCAGTCTCCGCTCAGGCGTCCGCCGCCGCTTCGCCGAGCAGGTCCGCCCACATGTTCGGGAAGTCGGGCAGGGTCTTGGCGGTGGTGGCCACGTTCTCGACCTCGACGCCGGGCACGGCCAGGCCGATGACGGCGGCGGCGGTGGCCAGGCGGTGGTCCTCGTAGGTGTGGAAGACGCCGCCGTGCAGCGGGCGGGGGCGGATGCGCAGGCCGTCCTCGGTCTCGGTGACGTCGCCGCCGAGGTCGTTGATCTCCTTGGCGAGCGCGGCGAGCCGGTCGGTCTCGTGCAGGCGCAGGTGGGCGATGCCGTAGAGGTGGGACTCGGAGTCGGCGAGCGCGGCGACGGCGGCGATCACCGGGGTGAGCTCGCCGACGTCGTGCAGGTCGGCCTCGATGCCGTGGATGCGGCCGGTGCCGGTGAACTGCAGGCCCTCGTCGGTGAACTCGCAGGCGCCGCCCATGCGGGAGTAGATCTCGCGCAGCTGGTCGCCGGGCTGGGTGGTGTGCTTGGGCCAGTCGCGGACGGTGACCCGGCCGCCGGTGACGAGCGCGGCGGCGAAGAACGGCGCGGCGTTGGACAGGTCGGGCTCGACGACCAGGTCGCGGCCGATCAGGGCGCCGGGGGTGACCCGCCAGACGTCCTTCTCGCCGCCGTCCTCGGGGGCGTCGACCTGGGCGCCGGCCAGGCGCAGCATCTCGACCGTCATCCGGATGTGGGGCAGCGACGGGACGGGGCCGCCGACGTGCCGGACCTCGACGCCGTGGTTGTAGCGGGCGCCGGACAGGAGCAGGGCGGAGACGAACTGGGAGGACGAGGAGGCGTCGAGCTCGACCGGGCCGCCGTCGAGGGCGCCGGTGCCGTGCACGGTGAGCGGGAAGGCGCCGCGGCCCTCGTCGTCGATGCGGGCGCCGAGGGCGCGCAGGGCGTTGATCACGCCGTGCTGGGGGCGCTCGTAGCTGCGCGGGTCGCCGTCGAAGTGGACCGGGCCGTCGGCGAGGACGGCGAGCGGCGGCAGGAAGCGCATGACGGTGCCGGCGTTGCCGACGTCGATGGACGCCGGGCCGAGCAGGGCGGGGGCGGGGATGACGCGCCACGCCTCGCCGCCGCCGGTGCCGCCGGAGTCGTTGTTGACCTTCTCCTCGATGCCGACGCCGAGGGCGCGCAGGCCGTCGGCCATCAGCTGGGAGTCGCGGCTGCGCAGCGGGCGGCGGACCCAGCCGGGCTCGTCGGCCAGTGCCGCCAGCACCAGGGCCCGGTTGGTGACCGACTTGGAGCCGGGGATGGTGACGGTGGCGTCAACGGGGGTGGTCGCGACGGGGGCGGGCCACAGGGTCTCGGTCATGGGGGCCAGTTTAGGGGCCGTACCGGAACGGCCCCCGCTGCGGCCGCATGCCGGGACTGTGGGGGTTCAGTGCAAGGGCTGGAGCAGCCAGCTCGCGCCGAGGGCGAGCGAGGCGAGGGCGACCAGCAGGAAGACGGTGACCCAGGCGAGGCCCGGGACGTGGGTGAGGCGGGCGAGCTGGTCGGCGTCGGAGTCGCGGGCCCAGCCGGTGCGGCGCTGGTGCTGGAGCTCCAGGACCGGGCGGACGGCGCCGAACAGGAGGAACCAGCAGCCGAGGTAGGCGAAACCGGCCTGGACCTGGGCGCTGCCGAACCAGGAGACGAGGAAGAAGGCGGCGCCGGCGACGAGGACGGTGAACAGGCCGTAGGCGTTGCGGATGCGCACCAGCAGGGCGAGGAGCAGCACGATCGCCAGCCACAGCAGCAGCGTGATGCGGTCGGCGGCGAGCAGGGCGGCGCAGCCGAGGCCGAGCAGGGCGGGGGCGGTGTAGCCGGCGGCGGCGGTGAGGACCATGCCGGGGCCGGTGGGGCGGCCGTAGGAGAGGGTGAGGCCGGAGGTGTCGGAGTGCAGCCGGATCCCGGCGAGCTTGCGGCCGGTGGCGAGGGCGGCGAGGCCGTGGCCGCCCTCGTGGGCGATGGTCACCGCGTTGCGGGTGACGTGCCACAGCGGGCGGGCGAGGACGGCGAGCAGGGCGAGCGCGCCGGTGGCGAGGACCAGCCAGCCGGGCGGGGCGGCCTGGGTGCCGGTCACCCGGTCCCACAGGTCGCCGAGGTCGTGTCCGGTCGTCGGGCTGGGGGTCATGGCGGGGTCTCGCCTCCGTTCGCTGTGCTGGGCCGTTCGGAGCAGCCTCCCATGCGGGGACGGGAGGGCGGGAGGCGGTGGTTCGCTGTTCGGGATGAAGAAGTGGTGAGACCCGGGGCCGTGGCAGAGTGGCCCGCATGTGCGGTCGCTTCGCCTCCAGCAGCAAGCCCGAGGACCTCCTCGACCTCTTCGGGGTCGAGCAGTGGGATCCGGAGGAGACCCTCGCGCCGAACTGGAACGTGGCGCCGACGAACAGCGCGTTCGTGGTGCTGGAGCGGATGTCGAAGGAGCGGCCGGGCGCGGTGCGCCAGCTGCGGGTGCTGCGCTGGGGCCTGGTCCCGCAGTGGTCGAACTCGGCCGAGACGGCGGTGAAGATGATCAACGCCAGGTCGGACACCGTGCACGAGAAGCCCTCCTACCGGCAGGCGTTCGCCTCCCGGCGGTGCATCCTGCCGGTGGACGGCTACTACGAGTGGCAGACGGTGCCCGCCGAGCGCGGCAAGCCGCGCAAGAAGCCGTTCTTCGTCTCCCGGACGGACGGCGCCCCGCTGGCGCTGGCCGGGCTGTACGAGTTCTGGCGCGACCGGACGGTGCCGGCCGGGCACCCGGCGGCCTGGCTGGTGACGTTCACGATCGTGACGACGGACGCGGAGCCGCTGCTCGCGCCGATCCACGAGCGGATGCCGCTGTTCCTCGACCCGTCCTCGTTCGACGAGTGGCTGGACCCGGGGCAGAGCGACCCGGACGGGCTGCGCCGGCTGCTGATACCCCCGCCGCCCGGCGCGCTGCGGGCCACCCCGGTGTCGCCGGCGGTGGGCAGCATCCGCAACAACGGCCCGGAGCTCAAGGAACCGTGGACCGAGGTCGAGTACGAGACCACGCTGTTCTGACCGTCCGTGCCGGCCGTTCGTCCCGACCGTCCGCGCTGTTCTGACCAACCGAGTTGCGGATCCGTGCCGTTCCGAGAGGGAGCCACCGTTGACGACCACCGAACTCGTCCCCACCGAGGCCGGGGACGCCCGGATCACCTACCACCGGGCGGCAGCCCCGAAGGCGCTGCTGGCCCTCGGGCACGGCGCGGGCGGCGGGACCGGCGCGCGGGACCTCGTCGCGCTGGCCGCGGCGCTGCCGCCGCGCGGGATCACCGTGGCGCTGGTGGAGCAGCCGTGGCGGGTGGCCGGGAAGAAGCTCGGCCCGGCGCCGCGGACGCTGGACCTCGGCTGGCGGCCGGTGGCCGAGCGGCTGGCCGGGCAGGGCCTGCCGCTGGTGGTCGGCGGGCGCAGCGCCGGGGCGCGGGTGGCGTGCCGCACGGGCGCGGTGAGCGGGGCGGTGGGCGTGGTGGCGCTGGCGTTCCCGCTGCACCCGCCGGGCAAGCCGGAGAAGAGCCGGGCGCAGGAGCTGCTGGAGTCGGGGCTGCCGACGCTGGTGGTGCAGAGCGCGGCGGACCCGTTCGGCGGGCCGGCCGAGTTCCCGGAGCTGCCGCGGGGCCACGCGCTGGTGGAGGTGCCGTACGGCAGCCACGGCTTCGAGGTGCCGAAGCGGGCCCCGGTGGGGCAGGACGAGGTGCTGGAGCTGATCTGCGGGGCGGTCGGGGACTGGGTGCTCGGGCTGCTGTGAGCGCGGGACCGGCGGTGAGCTGCGGTTTTCCCCGGGCGCTCCGTTCGCTCACCCGTGCGGGTGAAAGCCGCGCGGGGCCGGGAATGCGGGCGGGGGCCCTGTGGTTGACACCCTCGTCAGCAGATTAACGGGTGAGAGGCAGGGCAGATGGGTTCGATCGCGTGCCCGGAGCGGCCGGAGGAGCGAGAGGCCGCCACGGCGTTCGCTCCCGCCTGGTCCGACTGGATAGTCGCGGGCGAGAAGCCCGTCAGCCCGATATCCTCCATTTCGGGGCGGCCCGCCGTGGGCCGTGCGCGCCATGCCGAGGAGGTGGGTCCGGTCGTCGGGACCGAGCACGAGGCCGAACCCGGCCGTGGCCCGGATGAGGGCCGGCCCGAGGGCGAGGCGCTCACCGGTGAGGAACTGGCCGAGGCGATCGGTGAGGACACCTTCCGGGTGTCGGCCGAGGAGACCGAGGAGGCCCGGCGGGAGCGCTTCGAGCGCGACGCCCTGGGCTACCTGGATCCGATGTACTCGGCCGCGCTGCGCATGACGCGCAACCCGGCGGACGCGGAGGACCTGCTCCAGGAGGCGTTCGCCAAGGCGTACGCGTCGTTCCACCAGTTCCGCGAGGGCACGAACCTCAAGGCCTGGCTGTACCGCATCCTCACCAACACCTTCATCAACTCGTACCGCAAGAAGCAGCGGGAGCCCCAGCGCACCGCCGCCGAGGAGATCGAGGACTGGCAGCTGGCGCGCGCCGAGTCGCACATGTCGACGGGGCTGCGCTCGGCCGAGACCCAGGCCCTGGACCACCTCCCCGACAGCGACGTGAAGGACGCCCTCCAGGCCATCCCGGAGGAATTCCGGATCGCCGTGTACCTCGCGGACGTCGAAGGCTTTGCGTACAAGGAGATCGCGGACATCATGGGTACTCCCATCGGTACGGTGATGTCCCGGCTGCACCGCGGCCGTCGTCAGCTGCGCGGCATGCTGGAGGACTACGCCCGTGAGCGCGGGCTCGTCCCGGCCGGCAGCGGGGCAGGGCAGGAAGCGAAGGGCTCGGGCTCATGAGCTGCGGCGATCCGCACGACACCGAGTGTGGCGAGGTCCTCGACCACCTCTACGAATTCCTCGACAACGAGATGGCCGAGGGCGACTGCGCCAAGCTGCGCGTGCACTTCGAGGAGTGCTCGCCGTGCCTGCGCCAGTACGGCCTGGAGCAGGCGATCAAGGCGCTGATCAAGCGTTCCTGCGGCTGCGACGACACCCCGGCCGACCTGCGCAGCAAGGTGCTGGCCAGGATCGACTCGATCCGCGCCGGGCAGCGCTCGGGCGAGCAGGTCGTGGTGGCCGTCGAGGCCACGGTCGAGATCCACGCGGAGACGGCGCGGCCGGTCCCCGAGGTGGGCGACGCGCCGCAGCCGGGCGTGCGCCCCGGTGCGCCGGTCGAGGCCGGCGCCCAGGCGGAGTAACCGGCCGGGCCCGCCGGCGAGGGCGGGCCGGACGGTCCGGACACGGAGTCCAGGGGGGGGCGCGGGGGCGGGGTGCGCCGGCGGGCCGCCGCGCGAGTAGTGGGTGACGACGCCCCAACGCGC
>NZ_JBHWGV010000017.1:24367-35295 GCF_042732955.1 Kitasatospora sp. NPDC059747
GGGCGCGCGCTCGCGCGCGCGGGGGCGGGGGGGGGGGCGCGGGGGTGTGGGCGCGTCCCCGCGGCGGGGGCCCCCCCCCGCCCGCGGGGGCCCCCCCCCCCCCCCCCCCCGCTCCCGTTCTGCTTGCATGCGCCCCTCACTCGTTCGAGTGAGTTGGCGGTGTGCCAACTGCGGCATTGCGCGATCATGCGTCCCCGCGCCCGATGCGCGGCCTATCCTCCTGACGGACACTCACCGCCGGTCCGCCCGGCGCGCTGAGCGCGGAGAGCGGGCCAGGACGGCAGGGAGGTCGAGATCGCTAGCGACAGTGGAGGGGCGGCCCTGCCGGAGGGCGCGACGCGCTACCTCGTGGCCGTTCCGGTGGCGGCGCTCTGCTGCCTGCTGCCGCTGCTGCCCACCGTGGCCCTGCCCGGGGTGCCGCGCTGGCTCGGCTCCCCGGTCGACTGGCCCAAGGTCGGACTGCTCGGCTTCCTCCACGGCTGCTGGGAGTCGCTCGCCCAGGGCCTGCCCACCCCCTGCCAGCGGCTGGTGCGCCGGCTGCTGCGCCGCCCGGTGCCGGCCGAGCGGGCGCCCGTGCGGCCCGGGGTGAACGCGTTCTTCCCGGTGCTGTTCGCCGGCGTGCTGATGCTCCCGCCGGCCGCCGCCGCGTTCGTCGCCGTGCCGGCGGCGCTGCTCGGCGGCCCGGGCGGGCGCCACTACCGGCAGCGGCAGCTGTGGAACGGCTCCCAGCTCGCGCTGAGCGCCTTCGCCGGCGCCGTCGCCTTCCACCTGCTGCGCGGCCCGCAACTGCTCCTCGGCTCCCGCTTCCCGGCCGCCCTGCTGCCCGGCCTCGCCGCCCTCGTCGCGTTCTGCCTGGTCAACGGCGTCCTGGTGGGCGTCATGCTGATGCTCAGCGAGGGGAGCCGGGCCGACGTCCTGCTGCGCGGGGCGTGCACGGTGTGCGGGCTGCCGGTCCTGGTCCACGCCGCCGGCGGGCTCATGGTCGCCGTCCTGTGGCAGGGCCCGTACGGCGCGTTCGCGGCGCTGCTCGCGCTGCTGCCGCTGTCGATCTCGGCGTGGGTGTTCGCCCAGGGGCACCGCGAGCGCGACGCCCACCAGGCGACCGTCCAGGCGCTCGTGCAGGCCGTCGAGATCAAGGACGCCTACACCCGCGGGCACAGCGAGCGGGTGGGCCGGGCCGCCGTCCTGATCGCCGGTCAGCTCGGCATGGAGGCCGAGCGGCTGCGCACCCTGCGCTTCGCCGCGATCCTGCACGACGTCGGCAAGCTCGGCGTGGCCACCGAGCTGCTCCGCAGAAACGGTCCCCTCACCGACGCCGAGCGCCGGGCCGTCGAGGTCCACCCGGTGTACGGGTACGAGCTGGTGCGCGGCATCGCCTTCCTCGGCGAGGCGCACGCCGGGATCCTGCACCACCACGAGCGGATGGACGGGCGCGGCTACCCCAGCGGGCTGGCCGGCGAGCAGATCCCCGAGTTCGCCCGGATCATCTCGGTCGCCGACGCCTTCGACTCGATGACCTCCACCCGCTCCTACCGCCGCGGGCGGCCGGTGGCCGAGGCCGTCGCCGAGCTGGAGCGGTGCTCGGGCAGCCAGTTCGACCCGGTGATGGTCCGCGCGCTGATCGGCGCGCTCGCCGTCCACGACTGGCAGCCGGTGCTGCCCGCCCCGACCGGGGAGTGCCTGCGGGCCGTCCCGGACATCCCGCTCGGCGTGCCGGAGCCCGTCCGGGCCGCCCCGGGCCGGGTGCCCGCCCGGGGCGGGAGCGTCCCCTCGGCCGGGCAGCCGTGAGCGGGCCGCGCCCACGGGAGCGGGCCCGGCCGCGGGACGGCCGGTGGGCGGCGCACACGGTGCGGGTGGCGGCGGCCGGGCTGCTGGCCGCCGCGCTCGTGGCGGTCGCGGCGCGCGGGGTCGAGCAGCCCCGGGTCGCGCTCGCCTTCACCGGGCTGATCGCGCTCGGCGAGTGCGTCCGGATCACCCTTCCGGGCGATCGCGAGCAGGCGCCCATCGGCGCGGCCGGCGCGCTGGCGTACGCGCTGCTCGGGCCGCTGCGCGGGCTGCCGACCGCGCACGGCACGCTGCAGGTGGTCGCCGTCACCGGCGTCGGCCTGCTGCTCGCCTGGCTGCCCGGGCTCGCCCTGCCCCACCCCGGGCGTCCGCACCGGCGCCCGCCCTGGGCCGACCCCGTCCGGCGCGACAGCGCCGCCCGCCGGCTGCTCGGCGTCGGGTTCGCCGCCGCCGTCTTCCAGCCGCTCTACAACAGCGGCCTGGTCGACCGCTTCTCGCCCGACGGCCCCGCCTACGGTGTGTTCCTGACCGCCGTCGCCGCGCTCGCCGCCCTCTGCGACGCCACCCTCGCGGCCCTGCTGCGCCGCGACTGGACCCGCGGCCCGGGCCCGAAGGCCGGCCCGAGGACCGGGCTGCGGTTCTCGGCCGCGCTGGAGGACGAGCTGCACGCGCTGTTCGGCATCGGCTCGGCGATCGTCGCCACCGGGATGCTGGTCAGCCTGGCGGCCGGCGAGGTCGGGCTGTGGGCGCTGCCGCTGTTCTGCGCCCCGCTGCTGCTCGCCCAGGTGTCGTTCCGCCGCGCCGCGGCCGTCCGGGCCACCACCGGGCAGACCATCGCCAGCCTGGCCCGCGCCACCGAGGTGGCCGGCTACACCCCGCACGGGCACGCCCGGCGGGTCGCCGACACGGCCTGCGCCCTCGGCCGCGACCTGGGGCTCGGCACCCGCGAACTCGCCCTGCTGGAGTACGCGGCGCTGATGCACGACGTCGGCCAGCTGTCGCTGGTCGAGCCGGTGCCCGACGGCGCCACCGCCCTGCTGCCCTGCGCCGAGCAGCAGCGCATCGCCCGCCTCGGCAGCGAGGTGATCAGCCGCACCGGGGTGCCCCGGCAGGTGGCCGAGCAGGTAGCCCGGCTGGCCGACCCCTACCCGGGACCGGCCGGCGGCGACGGCTCGGTGCCGCTCGCGGCCCGCATCATCCGGGTGGCCAACGCCCACGACGACCTGCTGACGGCCGCCCGGGGGCGCGGCGTCGGCGAGGCGGTCGGGCACCTGGAGGCGCTGGAGGTCCTGCGCCTGGGCCGCGGACGGGTGTACGACGCCCGGGTCGTCGACGCCCTGGCCAGGGTCGGGGGCCAGGCCAGGGCCTGACCGCCCGCCGCCCGCGACCGGGGGGCGGACACCCGGCGCACCCCCGGTACGGCGGGGGCGGCCGGAAGCGGAGCGCGGCCCCGGTGCGGGCTCCGCGCCCCGGGGTTGAGGTGCGGCGGCGGGGCGGGCAGGCTGGGTAGGGGCGTCCCCGACCCCGGCGGTGGGGAGCGCGCCCGGGGGCGGGCGTGGTTGGATGCGGTCGTAGCGTGGAACACCGACCCGGGGCACCGGGCCCGCATCCCGGAAATCGCGCCATCGTTTTCACGAACTCGGGGCGCGGGAGCGGCGGTACGGGACTTGAGCGGACGACGACGGCAGGGACGAACGTGAGGATCTTCCACCGGGCACGGCACCGGCCGTCCGCCACCTGGCGGCAGACGACCGACCGGGCCTTCACGCTGATCGGCGACGGCCGCTACGAGGACGCCGGCGCGCTGCTCGTGATGGCCGCCGACCTGGAGCCGTGGCTCTCCGACTCCTGGTTCAACCTCGCCCTGCTGCACAAGTTCCGCCGGGACTGGGAGCAGGCCCGTTCGGCCGGCCTGCGGGCCGTCGCGCTGCTGGACCGCGAACAGGGCGCCCCCGACTGGTGGAACCTCGGCATCACCGCGACCGCCCTCCAGGACTGGCCGCTGGCCCGCCGCGCCTGGCAGGCGTACGGGCTGAGGCTGCCCGGCGGCCCGGGCGCGCAGCAGGACGGCCCGGTCGCCCTGGACCTCGGGACGACGCCGGTGCGGCTGTCCCCGGACGGCGAGTCCGAGGTGGTGTGGGGCCGGCGGCTGGACCCGGCCCGCATCGAGGTGCTGTCCATCCCGCTGCCGTCCTCCGGCCGCCGCTGGGGCGAGGTGGTGCTGCACGACGGCGCCCCGCACGGCGAGCGGGTCACGGACGGGATCGCCTACCCGGTGTTCGACGAGATCGAGCTGTGGGCGCCGTCCCCGGTGCCGACCTACGTCGTGCTGCTCCAGGCGGCCACGGCGGGCGACCGGGACGCGCTGGAGCGGATGGTCGCGGACGCGGGCTACGCCGCGGAGGACTGGACGTCCTCGGTGCGGCTGCTGTGCCGGGCCTGCTCGGAGAGCCGGATGGCCTCGGACGACGGCCACACCGCCCACCACGACCCGCACGACGACGGCGACGCGTCGCACCCCGGCCACCTGAGCCACCTGAGCCAGGGCGGCGCGGCCGGGATGTCGTGGCTGGTGGAGCGCGAGTGCGGGATCGCCGCCCCCGCGCACCTGGTGCGCGCGCTGCTGGACCGCTGGGTCGCGGCGGCCCCCGGAAGCCGGGCTTACCGGGATCTCGAAGAGGTCTGCTGAGTACCCTGGTGAGGTACGCGTAGACCTATGGAAGCGGAAGACATGGCGGAGCAGCACGACCACGAGCACGAGCACGACGTGGAGGGGGCCGCGCCCGAGGCACCCGTCAAGGTGATCGGCGAGGAGCCCGACCTCACCAAGGGCACCGCGCGTCCGATCACCGTGGTCGGCAACCCGGTCCTGCACCGCGAGGTCAAGGACGTGACCGCGTTCGACGGCGAGCTGGCGGCCCTGATCGACGACATGTTCCAGTCGATGTACGCGGCCGAGGGCGTGGGCCTCGCGGCCAACCAGATCGGCGTGGACCTGAAGGTCTTCGTCTACGACTGCCCGGACGACGAGGGCGTGCGCCACATCGGCCACGTGATCAACCCGGTGCTGGAGGAGTACCCGGCCGACCGCAAGCGCGTGCTGGACGACGGCAACGAGGGCTGCCTGTCGGTGCCGACCGCGTACGCCGAGCTGCCGCGCCCGGACTTCGCCACGGTGACCGGCGTCGACAAGGACGGCAACCCGATCCGCGTCGAGGGCACCGGCTTCTTCGCCCGCTGCCTGCAGCACGAGACGGACCACCTGTACGGGTTCCTCTACATCGACAGGCTGTCGAAGCGGGACCGCAAGGACGCCCTGCGCCAGATGGCCGAGGGCACCGCGCGCTACGCGACCGTGCCGAACGCGTAAGCACCCCTCCAACACCGCTGCCCCGCACGGACCTTCCGTGCGGGGCAGCGGTGTTTCTCACGGGGCGGTGCCGTCCGGGGCCGGCCCGGGTCCGGTGTGGAGGACCTCGCGGCCCTGCTCGGCGGCGCGGAGGAGCCCTTCGCTGACGAAGTCGAGGAAGCGGGCCGCGTTTTCGAGGCGGGCGGCGGCCGGGGTGCCGCGGCCGAGGACGCCGACGCCCTGGCGCGCGGTCTCGATGAACCGGTCGTTGGACCGGGCGCTGCGGATCATCGACCGGTACCAGAGGTCCGCGTCGACGACGTAGCGCTCGCGGCGGCGCTGGTCGCGTTCCCTGCGGACGAGCTCCAGGCCTTCGAGGAACGTGATCGCCTTGGAGACGGACGCCGGGCTGACCTGGAGGTGCCGGGCGAGTTCGGCGGCGGTCATGCTGCCGGTGTCGGTGGTGTAGAGGCAGCCGAGCACCCGGGCCATCATCCTGGGCAGGCCCGAGGTCGCGAAGACGGTGGTGAGGGCCTCCTCGTAGTCGCGCACGGCCCCGGCGTCGCGTCCGTAGGGCTGCGGGGCCGCCTGCGGCACCTGGACCGCGGCCTGTCCGCGCGAGCGGGTGCGCTGCTGGGTGGCGCGCTGGGCCAGGTCGGCGCGGTAGCCGGCGGCGCCGCCGTTGCGCATCACCTCGCGCGTGATCGTGGAGGTCGGACGGTCGAGACGGCGGGCGATCTCGGCGTAGGCGAGGTCGTCGGCCAGCCCGACCGCGATCTGCTGGCGCTCCTGCTGGGTGAGCCTGCCTCCCGGCATCACGACCCCTTTCGTGCCGCGGGTGCTCCCCGGGCGCTGCTCGGCGTTCCCTGACGCTGTCACCATAGCGTTCACCGTCAGTGCATTGCAACGCGCGACTCTTCTGACGTTGCGTTAAGCGAGAGGGCGTTGCAATGATTTCCCTGCTCTGACCTGCCTAAATGCTACCCCAAGGCAAGGGTTTCGTTGTCGAAATATAGAAAGCAACGTAGTGTTTCCAGTGTTCGGAAAGCAGCAGGCCCCACACACCAGGGAGAGCACGATGCACACGTTCGACACCGCCGCCCCGATCTGCGCCGTCCTGGACATCCCCGGGGGACGCGTCCTGTTCATCGCCGCGGACCGGGCCGACACCGCGGTCGAGATCCTGCCCGCGAACGCCGCGAAGGGCCGCGACGTGAAGGCGGCGGAGCAGACCACGGTCGCGTACGCCGACGGGGTCCTGCGGATCGAGAACCCGGTGAAGTCCCAGTACGTCGGTCCCTCCGGATCCGTCGACGTGACCGTCAAGCTGCCCGCCGGTTCCCGCGTCGAGGCCAAGGCCGCCGCCGCCGAACTCCGGACCGTCGGCCGCCTCGGCGACGTCTCCTTCGAGGGCGCCTACCGCCGGATCAAGCTGGACGAGGCCGCGAGCCTGCGGCTCATCGCGGTCGACGGCGACGTCGAGGTCGGCCGGCTGGGCGGGCCCGCGGAGATCAGCACCGCGCGGGGCGACATCCGGATCGCGGAGGCCACGGGCGGCACCGTCCGCCTCGGCACCCAGTCCGGCGACATCACGGTCGACGCCGCCGCGGGCGTGTCGGCCGCCCTGGACGCCGGCACCGGCCACGGCCGCATCAGCAACGCCCTCAAGAACGACGGCACCGCCGGCCTCGACATCCGCGCCACCACCTCCTACGGCGACATCACCGCGCGCAGCCTCTGATCCGCGCCCTGCGGAACGGCACCGCGCACCACCTGACCCGGCAACACCCACCCACACGTCCTACAAGGAGCACACCATGTCCCTCTCCCTCACCGGCCCCGAGCTGCAGAAGACCATCGAGGAGATCGTCGCTACCGGCTTCGCAGGCATGCAGCTGCGCGTGAACGACGACCGCGGCGAATGGGTCGGCAGCGCGGGAGTACGCGAGCTGGGCGAGAGCGAGAAGCCGCCGGTCGACGGGCGGTTCCGGATCGGCAGCACCACCAAGACCTTCACCGCGACCTTGGTGCTGCAACTGGTGGCCGAAGGCAGGTTCGGGCTGGACAGCCTGGTGGACGACCACCTGCCCCGGTTCGGGCTGGACCGGCGGATCACGGTGCGCATGCTCCTGCAGCACACCAGCGGGCTGTTCAACTACACCGGCGAGTACTACGAGGACGGGACGGTCGCGCCGGGCATCCCCTGGCAGGGCCAGGAGTACGTGGACAACCAGTTCCACACCTACCAGCCCGAGGAGTTGGTCCGGCTGGCGCTGTCCAAGCCGGCCCGGTTCGAGCCGGGAACGGACTGGAGCTACTCCAACACCAACTACGTCCTGGCCAGGCTGCTGGTCGAGGCCGTCACCGGCCGCCCCTTCGCCGAGGAGATGCGGCGGCTGATCCTGGAGCCGCTCGGCCTGTCCGGCACCCTGGTGCCGGACGCCTCGCCGGAGATCCCCGAGCCGCACGCCCACGGCTACTACCGGTACGAGGACGCCGGCCAGTGGAAGGTCGTCGACGTCACCCGCTTCGACGTCTCCTGGATCTCCGCCGCCGGCGACATGATCTCGACCACCGAGGACCTCCACACCTTCTTCTCCGCGCTGATGGGCGGCAAGCTCCTGCCGGCCCCCCTGCTCGCCGAGATGCGCACGCCGCACCCCAAACTCGGCTACGGCCTGGGGCTGTTCGTGGAGGAGACGGACGGCGGGACCGTCTTCCACCACAACGGCGGCTTCTGGGGCTGGGGCGCGCTGATGTACAGCTCGCCCGACGGCAGCAGGACCCTGACCGCCTCCCTCACCTGCGGGGACGCCGAACTCGACTTCGTCGCCACGGCCGAGGCCTTCCAGAAGGCGCAGCAGCGGCTCGTCAAGGAGGTGTTCGGCAGTGGGCAGGCCGAGGCAGCTCACGAACCTGCCTCGCCGGCCGCGCCGTTCGAGCCGGTGCTGACCCGTCACGCCGACGCCGAGACCTGTGCCGATCCGAGTTCCGTGATGAGGCTGTTCGCCGACTCGGACGGGACGGCCGACGGCTTCACCAGTTACCGTTCCACGTTCGCAGAAGGCGCCGTCGGGGCTCCCGCGCACGTCCACACCAAGGCGACCGAGCTGTTCTTCGTCATCAGCGGCTCCCTCAGGGTGCTGGTGGGCGAGGAGATCACGGTGCTCGACGCCGGTGACTTCCTGGCCGTGCCGCCGCACACCCCGCACGCCTTCGCCTCGGCGCCCGGCTGCGAGGCGGACGTCCTGTTCGTCTTCACCCCCGGCATGGGCCGGTTCGACTACCTGCGCCTGCTCGGCCGGGTCATGCGCGGCGAGGCCGACCCGAAGGAGATCGCCGAGTCGGCGGAGCGGTTCGACAACCACTACGTCGACAGCCCGGTCTGGCGCGCGGCCCTGGACGCATCGGCCTGATCGCGGATCGGTTCGTCGGACGGTTCCCCTAGGGTGACCGGCGGCGGCGTGGCTCGGAACGGTCGTGGAGGGGTGCACGAGATGTGGTGGAGCAGGAAGCCCGACGGGGAACGGGCGCGGTGGGTGCTCCGACCGCTGGTGGGGGTCGGGCCGCTGCTGTTCGGGATGAGTCCCGGCGAGGTCCGGACGGTTCTGGGCGGGGCGGCCGTCTCCGCTTCGCGGAGCTGGGCGGGCAGGCTGTCCTGGCAGCGGTACCGGGACGTGGGCGTGACCGCGATCTACGGGGTGGACGAGCGCTTGGCCGCCGTGGCGGTGGACGCGCTGACCGGACCGCTGGTGCGGCTGGGGGACGTCGGGCTGATCGCCCGGGTGCCGTCCGCGGTGCGTGCGGATGTTCATGAACTCGCCCGCCGAGATGGGGAGTCGGTGAGGGTGAACTGGAGCGGGGATCCCGAGGTGGCGGCCTGGGGGCTGTCGATGGGCGCCGCGCGGGAGCAGAAGGACGCGATGCTCACCGAGGCCCTGCTGGCCGGCCCCGGGCCGGCCGACGATCCGTACGGGACCGAGCCGGTCATCCGGTGGCGCGATGTCCGCGGCTGGGAGAAGAACCCTGGGGCCTGGCCGGTGGCGGCAGAGGAGGACCGGCCCCGCTGGGACTGGACGCCGCTGGTGGGGGTCGGCCCGCTTCGGTTCGGGATGCGTCCGGACCAGGTGGCGGCCGCACTGCACGGCGAGGAGCCGACGACCCGCCGGGGGCAGCATCGCGCGCCGAAGATCGGGGCCGGCGAGTGGTGCCTGGACGGGGAGCGGTTCGAGGAGGCCGGTGTGACCACCCACTACTCGTACCTGAAGGGCGTCCCCACGCTGGGCGCCGTGACCGTGCTCGGCCGCACCGGGCCGCAGGTCGAGTTCGAGGGCATCCGGCTGATCGGCAGGACGGTCTCCACTCTTGAGGCGGCCCTGGTCCGGCACCTCGAAGACCGCGGGATCGACGTGGTCGTCGGCTGCGGCGAAGACCTCGAACTGGACGGGCTCGGCCTGTACGTCCGGGCCGTCCGAGCCGGGGACACCGTGATCAGCGAGGCCCGGTTCTGCGAAGCGGAGTGGGAAGACCACGGCTGACGAACCCCGCGCGCAGGAAGTCGGCGACACCGACCTCCTGCGCCGTCGTGCGTGAGCCCGCCGGGCGGAGGCGTTCGCCTTGTGGGCCGGGCTCAGCGCTTGGTGCCGTCCACGATGACCGGCGTGCCGTTGGTGCCGCAGGGGCTGGCGTAGACGGGGTTCTTCTCGGCGGCGGCCTTGAAGGCCTCGATGCACTGGCTCAGCAGGATCTTGTCGGTGAGCGAGTTGGCGATCGCGGCGTTGGCGGCGGCGGTGCTGTCGGCCTCGATCCTGCGCTTCTCGGCCTCGGCCTTGGCCGTGAGCACGGCGGCCTGTGCCTGGGCGGTGGCCTGGTCCTGCTGGATCTTCTGGTCGATCGCCTTCTGCAGGGCGTCGTTCGGCCGGACGTTGCGCAGGTTGACGCCGTTGACGAGGATGCCGCGCGGGGCGAGCCGGTCGGTGATCAGCTTGTCGATCTCGGCGCTGATCGCCTCCCGCTGCGAGCTGTAGCCCTCGACGCTGGTGTGGCGGGCGAAGACGTTGCGCACGATCTCCCGGCTGTCCGGGTAGACCAGGCGCTGCTGGACGGCGTCGGCGCTGCCGGCCAGCTTGAACAGCTCGACGGTGTGCTCGGGGTCGATCGACCACTTCACCGTGATGTCGGCGTACAGCACCCCGCCCTCGGAGGAGTGGACCTCGACGGTGGAGTCACCGGTCAGGTTGAGATCGGAGGGGCGGGTCGAGAAGGTCGTCACGTCGGTCAGCGGCGACTTGAAGTGGAGCCCGGGCTGCCAGGTGCGGCCGACCTTGCCGAGGCTGGTGGGCACCGCGACGTCGGTCGGCCCGACCACGTGCACGAAGGTCGTGAGCCCCAGGAGCAGTCCGAGCGCCCCGGCGAGGATGCCGCCGAGGGTGACCGGCCAGGAGCCGATCTTGCGCCACCGCAGTATGAGCAGGCCGCTGCCGACGGCCAGGAACAGCAGGGACAGGATGAGCATGGTGGGGTCCCCCGGGCTGGAGTGATCAAGACGGACGGCCGCAGCCTAGGAGGCCCGTCGACGTCCTGAAGTCGCTTCAGATGCTGTTCATACGATCGATGCCGCACGTTGGTTCGATGACGGCGGTGACTCTTCTCCGGCGGGGCCTCGCGAGGAGCGAGGGGGTCAAACAGTGGTGGGGCCCCCCGGCGGGGGGGGGGGGGGGGGCCCCGGGGGTGTGCGAGGGGGGGAGCCCAGGGGGCGGCCGGGCGGGACCCCCCCCCCCCGCCCGGGGTGGGG
>NZ_JBHWGV010000017.1:35305-58331 GCF_042732955.1 Kitasatospora sp. NPDC059747
GGGTGTTGTGTCTGGGTGGTGGTGTGTGGCGTTGGGGGGGGGGGCGGGGGCGTCGGGCTTGTCTTCCCGGGCGCGGCCGCGCGCGCGTGCGGCCCCCCCCCCCCCACCACTGTTGTATCCGAAGGCCTAGAACTCGTCGTCGAAGGAGACCGAACCCTCGACGGCGACCTGGTAGGCGGAGACCCGGCGCTCGAAGAAGTTGGTCAGCTCCTGGACGTTCTGCAGCTCCATGAAGCCGAACGGGTTCGTCGAGCCGTAGCGGATCGGCATGCCGAGGCGGGCCAGGCGCTGGTCGGCGACGGCCTCCAGGTACTGGCGCATCGAGTCCGTGTTCATCCCGACGAGACCGTCACCGCACAGGTCCTGGGCGAACTGGAGCTCGGCCTCGACGGCCTCCTCCAGCATCTCCGTGACCTGCTTGGCCATCTCGTCGTCGAAGAGGTCGGGCTCCTCCTCGCGGACGGTGTCCACCACCGACATCGCGAAGTCCATGTGCATGGACTCGTCGCGGAACACCCAGTTGGTGCCGGTCGCGAGGCCGTGCAGCAGGCCGCGCGAGCGGAACCAGTACACGTACGCGAAGGCGCCGTAGAAGAACAGGCCCTCGACGCAGGCCGCGAAGCAGATCAGGTTCAGGAGGAACGCGCGGCGGTCCTCCTTGGTCTGCAGCGAGTCGATGTGGTCGACCGCGTTCATGTACTTGAAGCAGAACTGGGCCTTCTGGTGGATGGAGGGGATGTTCTCCACCGCGGCGAAGGCGGCGTTGCGGTCCTCGGGGTCGGGCAGGTAGGTGTCGAGCAGCGTCAGGTAGAACTGGACGTGCACGGCCTCCTCGAACAGCTGGCGCGACAGGTACAGGCGCGCCTCCGGGGAGTTGATGTGCTTGTAGAGGCTCAGCACCACGTTGTTCGCGACGATCGAGTCGCCGGTCGCGAAGAACGCCACGAGCCGGCCGATCAGGTGGCGCTCGCCCTCGCTGAGCTTCGCCAGGTCGGCGACGTCGGAGTGCAGGTCCACCTCCTCGACGGTCCAGGTGTTCTTGATCGCGTCCCGGTACCGGTCGTAGAACGACGGGTAGCGCATCGGGCGCAGCGTCAGTTCGAAGCCGGGGTCGAGCAGCATCTTGCGGTCGTTCTCGGTGGTGCTCACTGGCAGGCCTCGCAGGACTCGGGGTTCTCCAGGGAGCAGGCGAGGGCGGCTTCCTGCTCCGGGGTGAGGGTCGGCGTGCCCACCGGGATCGTGTTGGCGGGCACCGGCGCGGCGGCGCGGGCGGCACCCGGCGCGGCCTGGGCGATGCGGGTCGCCGGGCGCGAGCGCAGGTAGTAGGTGGTCTTCAGACCGACCTTCCACGCGTACGCGTACATCGAGCTGAGCTTGCCGATGGTCGGTGCGGCCATGAACAGGTTCAGCGACTGGCTCTGGTCGATGTACGGCATGCGGGCCGCGGCCAGGTCGATCAGCGCGCGCTGCGGCAGCTCCCAGGCCGTCCGGTAGAGCGAACGGACCTCGGCCGGCAGCCAGTTGAAGTCCTGGACCGAGCCGTTGGAGTCGCGCAGCGCGTCCCGGGTCTGCTGGTCCCAGACGCCGAGCTCCTTGAGCTCGCGTACCAGGTAGGGGTTGACCTGGAGGAACTCGCCGGAGAGCGTCTCGCGCTTGAACAGGTTGGAGACCTGCGGCTCGATGCACTCGTACACGCCGGCGATCGAGGCGATCGTCGCGGTCGGCGCGATGGCCAGCAGCAGCGAGTTGCGCAGGCCGGTGACGGCGATGCGGGCGCGCAGCGCCTCCCAGCGGTCGGCCCACTGCGGGGCGGCCGACGGGAAGTGATCGATGTGCAGCTCGCCGCGGGCGGCGCGGGTCTCGCCGTACGCCTCGTGGCGGCCCAGCTGCTCGGCCAGGTCGGCGGAGCGCTCGTAGGCGGTGAGCATGATGCGCTCGGCGATGAGCGTGGACAGCTGCGCGGCCTCGGCCGAGTCGAAGTCGATCCGCAGCTTGAAGAAGACGTCCTGCAGGCCCATCACGCCGAGGCCGACCGGCCGCCAGCGGGAGTTGGAGGCGCCGGCCTCGACCGTCGGGTAGAAGTTGATGTCCACCACGCGGTCGAGGAAGGTCACGGCCGTGCGGACGGTGGCGTCCAGGCGCTCCCAGTCCATGGCGTCGGCCAGGTCCTCGACGCAGGCCCCGTCGGCCACGTGGGCGCCGAGGTTGACCGAGCCGAGGTTGCACACGGCGGTCTCGGAGTCGTCCGTGACCTCCAGGATCTCGGTGCACAGGTTGGAGGAGTGCACCGTGCGGCCCGGCAGCGCGGTCTGGTTGGCGGCGCGGTTGGAGGCGTCCTTGAAGGTCATCCAGCCGTTGCCGGTCTGCGCGAGGGTGCGCATCATGCGGGCGTAGAGGGTCTGCGCGGGGATGGTGCGCACGGCCTTGCCGGCCTGCTCGGCCTTGCGGTAGGCCTCGTCGAACTCCTCGCCCCACAGGTCGACGAGCTCGGGCACGTCGGCGGGGGAGAACAGCGACCAGTCGGCGTTGGCGTTCACGCGGCGCATGAACTCGTCCGGGATCCAGTGCGCCAGGTTCAGGTTGTGGGTGCGGCGCGCCTCCTCACCGGTGTTGTCGCGCAGCTCCAGGAACTCCTCGATGTCGGCGTGCCAGGTCTCCAGGTAGACGCAGGCCGCGCCCTTGCGGCGGCCGCCCTGGTTGACCGCGGCGACCGAGGAGTCGAGGGTGCGCAGGAACGGGACGATGCCGTTGGACTTGCCGTTGGTGCCGCGGATCAGGCTGCCGCGCGAGCGGATGCGCGAGTAGGACAGGCCGATGCCGCCGGCGTGCTTGGACAGCCGGGCGATCTGCGCGTAGCGGTTGTAGATCGAGTCGAGGTTGTCCAGCGGCGAGTCGAGCAGGTAGCAGCTCGACATCTGCGGGTGGCGGGTGCCGGAGTTGAAGAGCGTCGGCGAGGAGGTCAGGTACTCCAGACGGCTCATCAGGCCGTACAGCTCGGCGACCTCGCGCACCGACTGCTCGCTGTCGCCGACCGCCAGGCCGCAGGCGACGCGGAGCAGGAAGTGCTGCGGGGTCTCGACGACCTTGCGGGTGATCGGGTGGCGCAGCAGGTAGCGGGACTGCACGGTGCGCAGGCCGAAGTACTCGAAGCGGTCGTCGCCCTGGGGGTCGATCAGCGCGTCGAGGGCGGTGGCGTGCTTGGCGACGAACGCGGCGGTGGTGTCGCCGATGAGGCCCTCGGCGTGGCCGACGGCGACGGAGGCGGCGAAGGAGACGGCGCCCTGGCCGACGGCCTCGTCGACGATCTCCAGGGCGAGCAGGCGGGCGGCCAGCTTCGAGTACTGGGGGTCCTCGGCGATCATCGACGCGGCGGCGTCCACGGCCAGCCCGCGCAGCTCGGCGAAGTCCGAGCCGGCGTGGCGCCCGCGCAGCGCGGCGGCGGCGACGTGGCCGGGGTCCACCTGGGGGAGATCGGCGCTGCGGTCGGTGAGGAGTCGCAGGAGCGCGCCGCCGGGGTCGGAGACCGTCGGGTCGGCGGGGGCGGAGCCGGTGCCCTGGGTGGGCAGGGTGGCTGAGGCAGCGATGGTCAAGGCGCTCTCTCCTGGCGGCGATCGGCGGCGGTGATCGGAGTACCGGGCCGTTCGGGGCAGGGGCGCACGCGCGCGGGCACGCAAGGGTGCGTCGCACGACGGTGTCATCCCCGGCCCGCCCGCGAGGCTCGGAACGTACTGCGTGTGCTGCCGGCCTCTGCGGGAGGGCCTCTGCACGCCGTCGGCAGGTACTCGGACTCGCGGGAGAGGCTCTGTTGAGCCGCCCGCACACCGCTGCGGGGCAGTCCCGGACTCGCACCGGGTTCCCCTGCGTCGACAGCAGGGATGAGCATACATCTAGTGCCGGGAATCCGATGCAGCCCCACATGTAGTGTCGCGCGGCACAGTTGTTCGAGCCCGCGTGCGATAAACTGCTCAGGCCGGGGGGTGCCATTCCTGGCTCGTGCGGGTGTCGCACGGGCGCATCCGCACCTGCGTCGCGCCGCTCGCGGCCGTTCCCGGAGAAGCGCCCGGAGAGGTCCCCGAGGGGGCCGCCGGGTTCGCCGGGTTGTCGATGCAGCGCCCCGAGTCCTGGTTCGCGAGCTGTCCCGTCGGGGTCACCCGCCAGCGCTGGTCGGGCCGCGCGGTGCACGCGGTGAGGACGGGGAAGCCGATCGCGGGGTCCTCGACGCAGCGGCCGGACTGGCCGATCGAGCCGTCGTCCGCCATCGTCCAGGTCTGGGCCGGGGAGCCGTCGCAGGTGCCCGCGCCGACCGCCGCCGGGTCGCCGCCGACCCGGCTGTCCAGGCACAGGCCCGGCAGGGCCGAGGTGATCGCGCCGCTGGGCTGCCCGGCGGCGGCCTGGAAGGAGAACGAGTCGCTGCCGAGCCCGGCGCCGCCGTCCCAGATCTCGAAGCCGGCCTGGACGGCGCACAGGTAGGAGCCGGCCGGGACGTAGCCGCGCTGGACGGCGTCGCGGGTGAAGGCCCGCAGGTCCAGGTCGGTGACGGAGGCCGTGCTGGTGGCCATCTCGTAGGTGATCAGGGTGTGGCTGCCCGTCTTCGGCGCCTGGAACACGCGGTAGGAGGTGCCGCCGGCCTTGAGCTCGCCGGCCTCGTCGCCGAAGGGGGTCTTGCCGTTGCCGCGCAGCCAGATCATCAGCTCGGCGCTCTCGGTGAACGAGCAGCTGGTGCGGCTGTTGCTGTACCAGATGTCGTACGAGGCGTTGTAGACGCCCGAGTCGACCTGGGTGGTGTGCCAGCTGCTGGTCGCGTAGCGCAGGTTGTTGACGGGGATCGGCAGCGGCCCGGTGCCCGGCTGGAACTGGGTGCTGATGTGCGGGTACGCGCCGGGGCCGCGCAGCGGGTCGGTCAGGCTGGCCGGGCCGACGCCGCTGCGGGTGACCTTGAAGCCGGTGGCGCCGTCGGTGCTGCTGATGCACAGGCCCCCGGTGGCGTTCCACTCGTTGGGGTTGATCAGGTAGCGGCCGGAGTCCACGGTCTGCGAGGGGTAACGGTTCTGCGCGGTGGAGCACAGCTCGCCGGCGGTCGCGGCGGGCAGCGGGGTGACCACGGGGGCGGCCTTGACCGGTCCGGCGGGATCCTTCTGGTCCCGGGGGAGCAGCAGGGCGCACAGGACCAGCGCGAGGACGGCGGCCGGTGCGAGCGCCCACCACGGGCGCCGGCCGGCGGGTCCGGCGCCGGGTATGGCGGGGTTGGTCATGGGGTGCTCGCCTCCCTGCTGCTGCGTGGTCGTGCGGTCCGTCGGCCGGACCTGGGGCGCGCTCACCCTGCGGGGGTGGAGCTCGACCGCGGCCGGGTGGCCGTGCCGGTCGGCTTCCGGGCCGGCGGGCTCGGTTTGCCGGCCGACGGGGAGGCCGAGGGCGACGGGGAGGGGTCGGGCGAGGGCGCGGGCGGCGGTGGCGGCGGCGCGGCGGTCAGGGCCGGCACCGAGTGCACGGTCCACGGCGTGTTGTAGCGGGGCGCGGAGACCCCGGCGGCGTACGCCTGCGCGGCCGCGTCGGACGCGGCGACCCGCCAGTCGACCTCCTTGCGCGCCTCGTACCAGATCACGCCGATGATGTCGGGGTGCTGGGGGAGCTGCGCGAACATCTCGCCGATCCACTGCGCCTTGAGCCCGGAGGTGTCGGTGGCGCCGGTCTCGGTGATCACGACGGGCTTCTGGGTGAAGCCCCGGAGCTCCTTGATCGTCGGCTGGAAGATCTGGTCGAAGGACTTGTACTTCTCGACGCCGGTGGTGCCGTAGTAGCCGGACAGGCCGATCCAGTCGACGTAGTCGTCGCCGGGGTAGAGCGTGTTGAGGCTGGTGGCGTTCTCGTAGTCGACGTTGGGGCTCCACACCCAGGTGACCTTGGTCGCGCCGACCTGCTTGAAGATGTCGTGGACGTGCTTCCAGGCCTCGACGTACTGGCCCTTCTTGTTCCCGTTGGACTGCTCGGCCCACGGGTACCAGTAGCCGTTCATCTCGTGGGCGAAGCGCAGCGCGACGGGGTAGCCGAGGCCCTTGACGCCCTCGGCCCAGGTCTTGATGTAGTCGTCGAACCTGCCGTCGATGATGTTGGAGAGGGCGTACTCCGGCTGTTCGCCGCGGAGCTTGTCCTCCTTGGCCTCCTTGCGGTAGTCCCACGGCTCCCAGGCGACCATCGGCATGATGCCGCGCTGGGCGACGGTGTCGAAGACCCGGCGGTCGAACTTGCGGTCCCACCAGCCGACCGAGAACTCCAGGACGTTCGGCTGGTGCTTGACGGCGGAGGTGAACTCGTCGAGCGGGGAGAGGTCGTACGGGCCGGTCTTGGTCATGATGCCGGTGAACGCCTCGCCGGCCGGCGGGAACTGCGGCGCCGGGGCGGGCGTCGGGGCCGGGACGGCGCTCGCGCCGGGGGAGGCCGTCGCGGGGGTGGCGGTCGGGGGCGCGGCCAGGGCGCTGGTGAGCCAGGTCGGCATCGCGGTCGGGGCGGCGCCGGCGAAGCCGTACGGGTCCTGGTCGTGGCCCCGCGACAGCCGGGGCGCGAGCACGAAGGTGTAGCCGACCATCAGGGCCAGGGCGACCAGGGCGGCGATCCGGGGGACGGTGATCCGCAGCATCAGCGGCCCTCCTGCTCACGGCGGCCGCCGGCCCGCGCAGGCTCCAGCAGCTCCTCGAACTCCTCGGCGGTGTCGGCCTCTTCGGCGCGCGCGGGCCGGCGGCGCTGCGTCGGCACCGGCCGGGCGGCGGGCGACTCCTCGCTTTCGGGCGCTGCGGGGGCCGCGGGGACGGCGATGGCTTCCGGGACCTCGACGGCCGCGACGGCCTCGGCGGCTTCGGCTGCGTCGGCGGCCTTGGCCTCGGCGGCGCGCTGGGCGCGGGCGTCGCGGCGGCCGCTGACGAAGGAGATCACCGGCGGCGCGACCCCGGTGAACAGGCTGACGACCGCCCAGAACCGCAGGATCCAGATGTCGTGGTGGAGCGTGAAGCTCGCCCCGAGCAGCCCGCCCGCGACCGCCGCCCACAGCAGGTGCAGCCGGAACGTCGAGAGCGACTCGGCGCTGCGCAGGTCGCCCTTGGCGGTGACGGCGTACGCGAGCGGCCGGCGCAGCAGCGCGGCGAGCGCCGCGGCGACGTACACCGGGCCGGCGAACAGGGCCAGGCCCATGCCGGCCATGCCGATCTCGCGCCGCTCGTGCGCGGCCAGGTTGAACCGGCGCAGCCACAGCCACAGCACGAACCAGCTGCCCATGCTGGCACCCCACAGGGCCATCCAGTGGGTGCTGTTGAGGTGGATGGAGGTGACGCCGAGGGCCAGGTAGACGGAGGTGGCGAGGCTGCCGAGGACGGTGTTGACCGCGACGCTCGGGTAGTAGAACTGGACGAGCCCGTAGAGCACGCGCTGGCGCAGCCGCAGCTTGAGGCCCGAGCGCAGGCGGCTCTTGAGCAGGATCTCCCAGATGCCGTAGGCCCAGCGCTTCTGCTGGTTGAAGTAGTCGGTCCAGGAGGTCGGCCCCTCGCCGACGGCGAGGACGTCGGGGGTGTAGACGCCCTTCCAGCGGCGGTCGGTGGCCGGGTTGACGGTGGCCTGGATCCGCATGCTGGTCAGGTGGTCCTCGATGATCGAGTCCTGGTAGCCGCCGATCTGCTGCCACGCGGTGGGCCGGTACAGGTGGTTGGTGCCGATCAGCAGCGGCGCGTCCATGCCGTTGCCGCCGCGCTCGACCAGGCCGGAGAACAGGTACTGCTGCACGGAGGCGCCGTGGGCGACCCAGTTGTCGTACATGTTCCCGTAGACCTGCGGGGCGACGACGAACGCGGTGTCGGGGTCGCGGAAGTAGCCGAGGGTGCGCTCCAGGAAGCAGGGCAGCGGGACGTGGTCGGGGTCCATCTGGGCCACGACGTCGTAGCCGTGCTCGTGCTCGGCGCGCCAGGAGTTGTGGTTGCCGGATTTGGTCTTGGCCCGGAACTCGCCCTCGGCTTGGTTGTACTCGGGGCGGCCCTTGCGGCTGAAGTGGTGCACGCCGAGGCGGGCGGCCATCTCCTTGACCCGGTCGTCGTCGCCCTCGTCGAGGATCCAGACGTCGACCTGGCCGTCGTACTCGATGCGCAGCATCGCTTCGAGGGTGCGCTCGACGATCTCGATCGGCTCCTTGGAGGGCACGATCGTGGTGAGTACGGCGACCTTGAGGCCGGGCGGCGGGGTGACCGGCAGGGGGTCCTTGGCGCGGAAGGCGAAGACCCAGACGGCGAGGTTCTGGACGAGCCGGATCACCTCGACGGTGATGACGGCGCAGAAGCAGATGCGCGCGAGGTTGATCCGCCAGTCCGGGGACCAGCCCACGCCGGAGCCGGGGATGTGTTCGGGCAGCAGCAGCCAGCCGACGAAGGCGAGGCCGGCCAGCGCGTTGACCGTGACCAGGACGGTCATCACGAACTTGACGCCGCGGGAGGACACCGAGCGGTAGCGCACGGCGGCGCCGTCCTCGCCCGGGGACAGCGGGCCGGTCGCGTCGGCGCCGGCTATGTAGGCGCGCTGGGCGGCGCTGTTGCGCACGTCGCGGCGCACGAGCCGGCGTTCGTGGCGGGCCCGGGGAAGCACGCGTCCGTGGCGTCCTCGTCCCCGGCCGGTCCGGTTCGCCGCATGTTCGTTGGTGGAGTCCACCGGTATTCCCCCATACAACGCCCCGTCGCACCGGAGCCGTTGGTTTCCTGCCTTGTCGACGCCCGTGGGCCGTGGTCACCCGCCCGTTGCTGAACGGTTCGGCGGGACCGACACGTTATACCTGGGGTCGGATTGTCGTTCAAGCGGTCAGCATACGGGCAGCGGTGGGCCGGCCACAGCCGGGGTCCGGCGGTCGCCGCGCCGCGAAACGCCGCAGGCCCCGCCGGGAGGGGCGGGGCCTGCGGGGAGTTTCACCGGTCAGGGCGTGATCTTGACGGAGTTCGCGATCTGGTCCATGACCGTCAGCGGCGGGGCCTCCGCCGCCTGGTCCAGGCAGATCTGCAGCACCGGGACGGTGGTCGCGCCGGCCGCCGGGGTGACCTCCAGGACGCCGCAGTAGCTGTCCGGGGTCGAGGAGCCGCTGGACATCGGCACGTGCCACAGGGCGAGGTAGCCGTCCAGGCCCTGGATCTTGACGGCCGACTGCTTCACCGGCTCCGGCGGGCTGGGCGCGTCCGAGCCGTAGCGGGTGTTGTAGAGCAGCTGGCCCATGCCGAGCACGAGGGACTTGGGGTCGGACCAGCCGCCGTTGAACACCCGGAGGTTCTGGACGACGATGCCGCGCGTGCAGGCGCCGTTGCCGTGGCCGACGCAGGCGTACGGGTTGACCGCGTACCGGACGTCGGTCGGGGTCTTGGCGTCGTTCTGGACCTGCCAGTCCTGCGGCACCATGAAGTTCATCTTGCCGTCCTGGCCGGTCACCTGACGTCCGCCCGCGAGCGGCTGGCCGCCGGTCAGCGCGGTGCCCATGAAGCCGTTCGGGCTCTTGGGGTCGCCGGCGGCCGCGGGCGCGGTGCTCGCCGAGGCCTTCGGGGAGCCGCCGGTCTTGTGCCCGACGACGTAGCCGGCGCCGGCCATCGCCAGGGACAGCACCACGGCGCCGACGGCCAGCAGGATCCGGTTCTTGCCGCGCTTCGGGTCGACGGTCTCGAAGACCACCGAGGTCGGGATCGGCTGCGGCGCGGACGCGGCGGGACCGGACAGCGGGTTCGGCTGCGGCGCGGGCTGCTGGACCTGCGGCTGGACGGGCTGCGGGGCCGGCGCGGGCCGGGCGGCCGGGCCGGACTGCGGGCCCGACGTGGCGGTCTGGGTCGGCAGGGACGGCATGGTCGGGGTGGGCGGCGCTGCGGCCGGGCCCGGCGCCGGTGAGACGGCCGTCGGGGCCGCCGCGTCCGCGGGGGCGCCCGGGGCGCCTCCGGGCTTGGCCTGAATCTTGTCGGTCCAGGTGGAACCGTCCCACCAGCGCAGCGTGTTGGGCTGGCCGGAAGGGTCGTCATACCAGCCGCTAGGCGCACTCCCCGTCGTCATGCGGCGGATCCTAGCAGTGTCCCTATCGGATGGTCATTTCAAGTCACCGGCCTTCGGCCACCGGCCGCGCACGCTGCCGGAACGCCGTCAGAAGGCCATCGCGTACACCATCAGGTCCATGCCCGGGAAGGGGGCCCAGTCGCGCTCGGGTGCGCGCCGGAACCCGACCCGCTCGTATATGCGGTGGGCGGCCGTCATCCGCGGCTGGGTGGAGAACGCCATCCCGGCCAGTCCGAGTTCGCGGGTGCGGGCCAGGGCGGCGCGCACCAGGGCCTCGCCGACACCCCGCCCGCGGGCGGCCGCCGCGGTGGCGAGCATCCGGATCTCGCCCTCGCCCGGGACGGCGATGTCGGCCCACTCGGTGCCGCCGACCGCGAAGGTCACGCAGCCGAGGACCCCTCCGCCGGCCACGTCGACCGCGACGAGCAGCTCGGCCTCCCGGGCGCGGCGGCCGGCGTCGCGCAGGAGCTCGACGTAGCTGCTGTCGGGCGCGGTGTGGCCGTCGCCGACGAACGCCTCGACGGTGATGCGGCCGGCGTCGGCGAGGTCCTCCTCGCGGGCCGGGCGGATGACGATGTCCATGTGGAAAGTGTGCCGGAGCCGTGCGCGGTCCTGATCCCGGGGGTCGCGCGGACCGGAAGGACGGCCGGGTCCGCCGACGGGCGCAGCGAAGCGGCGGGCATGGTGCCGTACAGGCGGTCGAGGCGTTCCGGGCCGGCCGGGTAGCCGCCGGCGCGGTGCCAGTTGTCGCGGCCGGCGGCGGCGCCGCGGGAGACCTCGCGGCCGATCAGGGTGCCGAGCAGGCCGAACCCGCCGACGGCGCCGGCCAGGGCGATTGCGCTCGCGATCGTTTCGGAGTCCATGGCTCCACCCTGGCCGGACCGTGCGGGTGCCCACGAGTGGCAGGAACGACCGTTTGCCTCGAATTCCTGCCACGCGGCTCTTCCGTCGGCCGAGGTCCGCCGGGCATGCTGATCCGCATGCTCAGGAACGTGGTCGCGGTCGTGCTGGAGGACATCCACCCCTTCGAGCTCGGCGTCGCCTGCGAGGTGTTCGGCCTGGACCGCACCGCCGACGGCCTGCCCGGGTACGACTTCGCACTGGCCGGCGCCCGTCCGGGCCCGCACCGCACCCACGCGGGCTTCTCGATGGACGTCCCGCACGGCCCGGAGCGGCTGGCCGGCGCCGACCTGGTGATCGTCACCGCCTCCGCGATCCGCCCGCGCTACCCGGAACCGCTGCTGGAGGCGCTGCGGGCGACGGTCGCCGGCGGTGGCCGGGTGCTCTCCATCTGCAGCGGTGCCTTCGTGCTCGGCGCGGCCGGACTGCTGGACGACCGCTGCGCCACCACCCACTGGCGGCACACCGAGGAGCTCGCCGAGCGCTTCCCGAAGACCCGGGTCGAGCCGGACGTCCTCTACGTCGACGACGACCCGGTGATCACCTCGGCCGGGACGGCCGCCGGCATCGACGCCTGCCTGCACCTGGTGCGCAGGCTGCAGGGCGCCGAGGTGGCCCGGGCGATCGCCCGCCGGATGGTGGTGGCCCCGCACCGGGAGGGCGGGCAGGCCCAGTTCGTGAACCGCCCGCTGCCCGAGGGCGACGGCGACTCCCTGGCCCCGTTGCTCGACTGGATGCGCCACCACCTGGACCGGGAGTCCACCGTCGAGCAGCTGGCCGCCCGGGTCCACATGTCGCCGCGCACCTTCGCCCGCCGCTTCCAGCAGGAGACCGGGACCACCCCGCACCGCTGGCTCACCGGGCAGCGGGTGCTGCTCGCCCAGCGGCTGCTGGAGTCCACCACCGAATCGGTGGACGCGATCGCCGCCCGCTGCGGCTTCGGCAACGCGGCGGCCCTGCGCCACCACTTCGGGCGCCGGCTCGGGACCACGCCGCTGGCCTACCGGCGCTGCTTCGCCGGGCCGGCCGTCGCCGGGGTCCGGCCGGAGTGACGCGCCGGGCCCGCACCGTCGGTCCGTCGCCGTCGGTCCGGCACCCTCAGTCCGTCACCGTCAGGTGCCCGGTCTCGTTCCAGTGCGACGGCCGCAGCCGCCCGTCCCGGGCCCGCCACAGGCTGGTGGAACAGTTGTGCACCGGCCCGAGCGTCATCAGCCGCTCCTCGGTGAGCCGGTCCAGCGCGTACCGCAGCATCAGCACGGTGCAGTCGTGCGCCACCAGCAGGACCGGCCGACCGGCCTCCTCCTCGCACACGTCCCGCAGCAGGCTGCGCACCCGCAGCGCGACGTCCGCCCAGGACTCGCCCCCGGGCGGGCGGTAGTACAGCTCGCCCATCTTGCGCCGCCGGGCCGCCTCCTCCGGGTACTTGGCCTCGATGGCGGCCTTCGGCAGCATCTCCAGGACGCCGAGCTCGCGGTCGCGCAGCCGCTCGTCGTGGCGCACCGCGAGCGTGACCGGGACGGCGCCGAGTCCGGCGGCCTGGGCGAGCGCGATCCGGGCGGTCTCGGCGGTGCGCACGTACGGCGAGCACCAGACGCTGCGCGGGCGGTCGGCGCTGGGCAGCGCGGCCCACCAGTGGCCGAGCGCCTGCGCCTGCTGCTGCCCGTGCAGCGACAGCGGGATGTCGGCGTCCCGGCAGCTGATCGGCACGCTGAGCGCGCCGGCCGCCTCGGCCAGCTGGAACTCGACGTTGGCGGTGGACTCGCCGTGCCGGGTCGCGATCAGCACGGACGGCAGCCGCACCGCGGGCGGCTGGCCGTTCGCGGGCTGGCCGTTCGAGGCTTGGCCGTGTGTGGCGACGGACGGACGGGTGGACTGGTGTTGACCGTTGAGGGTGGTGCCGAGTTCTGCCATTGCCGCGAGCTCCCCGTGGTCGATCAGGTGCCGGCCGGTGGTGTCCGGTCCGGTCTGGTGGTGCCCGGCGTGCGCGCCCGCTCATACATATGATCGCGCCGCCTTCTCCCAGTGTTCACGGAGAAGACGGCGCGATCACAGGGCGCGCACGCGGCGAATCAGTGCGCCGCTACGGGCTCCGGCGCGTTCTCCGGCTCGTCGTCGCCGCCGGTCTCGGCGCTGTAGTCGGCCGGCCTCGTCTCGTCCGGGCCGTAGGGCGCCCGGACGGCCCGCAGCACCAGGGTGAGGGCCACGGCGACGACCAGGTTGAGCACGAAGGCGGTCAGGCCGATGTAGCCGTACTGCCCGATCCCGGGGATCTCGGCCGCGTTGCCGCCGAAGTGCTTGGTGGCCGGGCTGGCGATCCCGTACGCCTCCCAGGTGCCGTAGGCCATGCCGGCCGCCCACCCGGCGAACAGCGCCCAGTGGTGGAACCAGCGGGTGAACAGGCCGCCGACGATCGCGACGAAGGTCTGCAGGATCCACAGGCCGCCCAGCAGCTGGAGGTTGATCGCGGCCTGCTTGTCCATGCCGAGCACGAAGACCAGCGCGCCGACCTTGACCAGCAGCGAGACCAGCTTCGCCACCCGGGTCTCGTCGGCCGCGGTGGCGGAGGGCTTCAGCCACTCCTTGTAGACGTTGCGGGTGAAGAGGTTCGCCGCCGCGATCGACATGATCGCGGCCGGCACCAGCGCGCCGATGCCGATCGCCGCGAAGGCGACGCCGGTGAACCAGTCCGGGAACATGTCCGCGAACAGCTGCGGCACCGACAGCTGGGCGTTGAACTTCTTGTCGCCCTTGCTGACGTTGGCCGCGATCGCCATGAAGCCGAGCAGCGCGAGCAGGCCCAGCATCAGCGAGTACGCCGGCATGATCGCCATGTTCCGGCGCACCGTGTTGCGGGACTTGGAGGCCAGCACGCCGGTCACCGAGTGCGGGTACATGAACAGCGCCATCGCCGAGCCGAGCGCGAGCGTCGCGTACGTCCACTGCTTGTCGCCGGGGACGGTCAGCGACCCGGCCGCCTTCGGCGCGCTGAACTTCTGGTGCGCCGCCTCGAAGATGTGGCCGTACCCGCCGAGCCGGATCGGGATGTAGATCACCGCGACGATGATCACGATGTAGACCAGCGCGTCCTTGACGAACGCGATCAGGGCCGGCGCCCGCAGCCCGGAGGAGTAGGTGTAGGCCGCGAGCACGCCGAAGGCGATGAACAGCGGCAGGTCCTTGACGAACCAGTTCGCGTTCGCGCCGCCGCCGACGCCCAGCACGTCCAGCACGGCCTGGATGCCGACCAGTTGGAGCGCGATGTACGGCATGGTGGCGAGGATCCCGGTCAGCGCGACGACCAGCGACAGCGGCCGCGAGCCGTACCGCCCGCGCACGAAGTCGGCCGGGGTGACGTACCCGTGCACCCGGGAGACCGACCACAGCCGCGGCAGGAAGAGGAACACCAGCGGGTAGGCGACGATCGTGTACGGCACCGCGAAGAAGCCCGCCGCGCCGGTGGCGTACACCGCCGCGGGGACGGCCACGAAGGTGTAAGCGGTGTAGAGGTCGCCGCCGAGCAGGAACCAGGTGACCCAGGTGCCGAAGCTGCGGCCGCCGAGGCCCCACTCCTCCAGGTGCTGCGCGTTGTCCGCCCGGCGCCAGCGCGAGGCCAGGAAGCCCATCACGGTGACCAGGAGGAAGAACAGCACGAACACGGTCAGGGCGGGGACGTTGACGTCCTTCATCGCGCGCCACCCGCCTTCGCGGCCCGGCGGGCGGTTGCGCGGGCCTTCTCGTCGCGGTTGATCAGCAGGTACGCGGCGACGGTGAACACGGCCGACACCGGCACCCAGAGCAGCTGGTACCAGTAGAAGAACGGCATCCCGCCCACCGCCGGGCCGGTCTTGTCGTAGGAGGACACCCAGAGCATCGCCACGATCGGCACGAGCAGGGCGAGCCCGGCCAGCACCCGCTCGGGCGTCACCACCGGGAGCGGTGCTCCCGGTGGCTCGGGCATGACATGTTCGGTGACATCGGGATCAGACGGCATCTTCGGCTCCGCTCCGCAGGGTCCACCCCGTCGGCGCCGCAGCCCCCGGGACGCCGTGCGCACCCCCGGGACCCGCCGAGCAGCACCATCGGTGATCGGCTGTCAGTACGGCTGCGCAATCTAGACCATGGAGTGATCCATGTCACTGGGAATGACAGAACTTCCCGCTATCCGGACGCCGTGCGGGCACCCCCACCCGGCGCGCGTTCGCGGATGGGCGCCGGTAAAGACGAAACGGGCACCGGCGCGTGCGCCGGTGCCCGGAATTCGGGAGCGGGGGAGCGGTCTATTCGGGGCGCTTCAGGCGGGTGATGAACTTGTAGCGGTCGCCGCGGTAGATCGAGCGCACCCACTCGACCGGGTTCCCGTCGCCGTCGAAGGAGTGCCGGGAGAGCTGGAGCATCGGCAGGCCGAGGTCCGAGCCGAGCAGGCCGGCCTCGCGCGGGTTGGCGAGGGTGGTCTCGATGGTCTCCTCGGCCTCGGCGACGGTGACGCCGTACACCTCGCGCAGGGCCGCGTACAGGGAGTTGTGCTTGGCGAGGTTGCGCCGCAGGGCCGGGAAGCGCTTGGCGGACAGGTGGGCGACCTCGATGGCCATCGGGTCGCCGTTGGCCAGCCGCAGGCGCTCGATGCGCAGCACGCGCCCGCCGGGCTTGATGTCCAGCAGCGGGGCGAGCCGGTCGTCGGCGGTGATGTAGCCGATCTCGATCAGCCGCGAGGTGGGCTCCAGGCCCTGGGCCCGCATGTCCTCGGTGTAGGAGGTGAGCTGGAGGGCCTGGGCGACCTTGGGCTTGGCGACGAAGGTGCCCTTGCCCTGGATGCGCTCCAGCCGGCCCTCGACGACCAGCTCCTGGAGGGCCTGGCGGACGGTCGTGCGGGAGGTGTCGAACTGGGCGGCGAGGGCGCGCTCCGGCGGGACCGGGGTGCCCGCGGGCTGGGTCTCGGTGAGCTGGAGCAGGTGGCGCTTGAGGCCGTAGTACTTGGGCACGCGCGCGGTCGGGTCGGTGCCGGCCTGCGCGGCGAGGTTCTTCACCTCGGGGTCGTTGACCTGGGCGCTGGTTCCCCCGTCGCTGCTCATCGGACCTGTTCTCCCGCTTCTCGCGGGGCCTTCACCGGCCCCGCCACATCGTTAACGGGTCACATCGTTGCATGTATGGCTACGGAACGAATACCTCATCACGCGATGAACGATGTGCGGTGTCGGCTTGATAACGGGTGGTCCTGATCGGTCGAACAGCCGTTGACAGGCCCATTGGTCTAGGCCAAGCTCCAGGCATCTGGTCTACACCACTAGACCGGTGACTACGAATCCCCCCACCCGTTCGAAGGGGTCCGCGGCACCTTTCCTCCCGCTATGCGTGGGTAAGCCGCTGCCACCCGACGGGGGCAATCCAGGCATCCCTCAGGAGGATGGCGTGAAGCGTCAGCTCATCGCGGCGGTCGGCGTCGCGGCAATGGTCGTGGGTCTCGCGGCCTGCGGCTCGGACGGCAAGAGTGACGACAGCAAGAGCGGTTCGTCCTCGGCGGCCAAGAACTTCGACGGCAAGACCCTCACCGTGTGGCTGATGGACGGCTCCGCCCCGAAGGGCTGGGAGGACAGCGTCAAGGCCGACTTCACCGCCGCCTACCCGGGCGCCAAGCTCGACATCCAGACCCAGAAGTGGAACGGCATCGGCCAGAAGGTCACCGCCGCGCTCTCCGAGGGCTCGGTCGACGTCCTGGAGATCGGCAACACCCAGACGGCGGGCTACGCGGCCACCGGCGGTCTGCTGGACATCACCAAGGACAAGGCCAACGTCGGCGGCGCCGACTGGGCCGCCAACCTGAACGAGTCCTCGATCCTGGACGGCAAGCAGTACGCCGCCCCGTGGTACTTCACCAACCGCGTGGTGACCTACAACAAGGACATCTGGGGCAAGGCCGGCATCACCACCGCGCCGAAGACCCTCGACGAGTTCTACGCCGACCTGGACAAGGTCAAGACCGTCCAGGGCGTCACCGACCCGCTCTACATGCCCGGCCAGGAGTGGTACGCCTACTTCGGCCTGCTGACCAGCGAGGGCGGCAAGTTCGCCAAGAAGGACGGCGACAAGTGGGCCGGCGGCCTGTCGTCCCCCGAGGCGCAGAAGGCCTTCGAGACCTACAAGAAGCTGCAGAGCTACTCGGCCACCGCCCCGAAGGACAAGGACGAGGCCACCCCGCAGCAGAAGGACGTCTTCGCCAAGGGCAACATCGGCACCATCATCGGCCTCGGCTGGGAGATCCCGAAGCCCGAGGAGCTGGCCGCCGACAAGATCGGCTACTTCCCGCTGCCCGGCAAGACCGCGGACAAGCCCTCCAGCGTCTTCCTCGGCGGCTCGAACCTGGCCATCGCCCAGCAGACCAAGAACCCCGAGCTCGCCAAGGGCTTCCTCAAGATCGCCATGAGCGACAAGAACGAGGGCCTGATGGCCGGCGCCGGCCTCATCCCGAACAAGACCTCGCTCAACAGCCAGGTCGTCGGCGACTTCGCCAAGGCCGCCCTGCCGGCCTCGGCCAACGGTGCGACCACCCCGAACGTGCCGACCTGGAGCAACGTCGAGAACGAGCCGAACCCGATCAAGGACTTCCTGACCGCGGCGCTCACCGGCGACTACGCCGCCGCCGCCAAGAAGGCCGACGACGAGATCGCCAAGCGTCTCAACCAGAAGCAGTAAGGCAGTCGAGCGGCGTCGCTCACCGGCTCCCGGCGGGGGGCCGGTGGGCGGCGCCTGTCCGTCGTGACGGGTTGTCAGGAAGAGAGAACGATGGCTGTGCATTCGCAGCGGGTGCAGACACAGTCCCCGGAACCAGGGAAGACCGCGGTGGCAATGACAGACGAGATCGCCACTTCCGGTGCCGAGCGCACCCCGAAGAAGGGCCGCAGACCGGCGGACGGGCCGAGCCTGGGTGCCCGGAGCGCGCCGTACCTCCTGCTGCTGCCGGCCATCGCGGCGACCGTCTTCCTGCTGGGATGGCCACTGCTCAAGATCGCGGTGGTGTCGTTCCAGAACCTCAACAAGCGGCAGTTCATCCAGCACCTGACCGAGTGGAACGGCTTCGCCAACTACACCGAGCAGCTCGGCAGTTCCGAGTTCTGGACGATCACGCTGCGCACGGTGGTCTTCACCGCGGTCAACGTCGTCCTCATCATGGTGTTCGGCTCGCTGATCGGCCTGCTGCTCGACCGGCTCGGCAAGCGGATGCGCCTCGCGCTGTCCGTCGCGCTGCTGCTGGCCTGGGCGATGCCGATCGTCGCCGCGACCACCGTCTACACCTGGCTGTTCGACCAGCACTACGGCGTCGTCAACTGGTTCCTGGACAAGCTCGGCTGGCACTCGATGGCCGACTTCAGCTGGACCAGCGGCGAGTACTCGACCTTCTTCGTGGTCATCCTGCTGATCGTCTGGCAGTCGATCCCGTTCGTGGCCTTCAACACCTACGCGGGCCTGACCACGATCCCCAAGGAGCTCTACGAGGCCGCCCGGATGGACGGCGCCGGCTCCTTCAAGGTCTTCGGCTCGGTGATCTTCCCGATCCTGAAGCCGTTCTTCCTGGCCACGACCTTCCTCGAGGTCATCTGGGTCTTCAAGTCCTTCACCCAGGTCTACCTGATCAACAAGGGCGGCCCGGACGGACTCACCCGGACCCTGCCGGTCCACGCCTTCCTGGAGGGCTTCGGCGCCCAGCGCTTCGGCGTCGGATCCGCGATCGCGGTCCTGACCATCCTGATGCTGAGCCTGCTGATGGCCTACTACTTCCGCATCATCCTGAAGCAGGAGGACGAGCTGTGAGGCGCTCGCTCATCGGACGCACCTGGCCGAACGCCGTCGCGTCGGTCCTGTTGGTCTTCTTCCTTTTCCCCGTCTACTGGATGTTCTCGACGTCCTTCAAGCAGGACAAGGACATCGTCAGCCGGGACCCGGTCTTCCTCCCGCTCGACGGGACGCTGGCCCACTTCGACCGCGCGGTGCACGTCGACCACTTCTGGACGTACGTCACCAACAGCCTGATCGTCACGGCCGGCGCCGTGGTCGGCTCGCTGCTGATCGCCACCCTGGCCGCGTTCGCGATCGCGCGGATGAGGTTCCGCGGCCGCAAGGGCTTCGTGCTGGTCGTCATGGCCGCGCAGATGGCGCCCTGGGAGGTCATGATCATCGCGGCCTACCTGATCGTCCGTGACAGCGACCTGCTCAACAACCTGGTGCCGCTGACCGCCTTCTACATGATGATGGTCCTGCCCTTCACGATCTGGACGCTGCGCGGATTCATCGCCGCCGTGCCGAAGGAGCTGGAGGAGTCGGCCATGGTGGACGGCTGCACCCGCACCCAGGCCTTCGTGAAGGTGATCTTCCCGCTGCTCGCCCCCGGCCTGATGTCGACCTCGCTGTTCGGCTTCATCACCGCCTGGAACGAGTTCCCGCTGGTCAACATCCTGAGCAAGCAGGTCCAGGCGCAGACCCTGCCGCTGTGGCTCTCCTCGTTCCAGACCAACTCCGGCACCGACTGGGGCGCCACGATGGCCGCGTCCACCCTCTTCGCGCTGCCCATCCTCATCCTGTTCGTCTTCCTGCAGCGCAAGGCGGTCAGCGGTCTGACCGACGGCGCAGTGAAGGGCTGAGAAACCGTGAGCATCCTCGTCCCCACCGTCGCCGACAGCGACCAGCTGCACCGCGACGCGCTGACCGTCCTGCAGCCCGGCTTCGTCGGCACCGAGCCGCCGGAGTGGCTGCGCCGCCACCTCGCCGCCGGGCTCGGCTCGGTCGCCCTGTTCGACCGCAACGTGGTCGACCTCGACCAGCTGTCCGCCCTCACCCGGGCGCTGCGGGCGGAGAACCCCGACCTCCTGATCGCCATCGACGAGGAGAGCGGGGACGTCACCCGGCTGGAGGCGGGCTCCGGCTCGTCCTGGCCCGGCAACCTCGCCCTCGGCGCGATCGACGACCCGGCGCTGACCCGGGACGTCGCCCGGGAGCTCGGCCGGGCGCTGGCCGCGGCCGGCGTCAACTACAACTGGGCGCCCACCGCGGACGTCAACTCCAACCCGCGCAACCCGGTCATCGGTGTGCGCTCCTTCGGCGCCGACCCGGAGCTGTGCGCCCGGCACACCGCCGCCTGGGTGGAGGGCCTGCAGTCGGCCGGCGTGGCCGCCTGCTCCAAGCACTTCCCCGGCCACGGCGACACCGCCGTCGACTCGCACCACGGCCTGCCGGTCATCGACGTCGACCTGGACGTGCTGCGGGCCCGGGACCTGATCCCGTTCCAGGCGGCCATCGCGGCCGGCACGAAGGCCGTCATGACGGCCCACATCATGATCCCGGCGCTGGACCCGAAGCTGCCGGCCACGCTCAGCCCGACCGTCCTGCGCGACCTGCTCCGCGCGGCCCCGGCCGACGGCGGCCTCGGCTACCAGGGCCTGATCGTCAGCGACGCGATCGAGATGGGCGCCATCGCCGACACCTTCGGCATGGGCGAGGGCACGGTGCTGGCCCTGGCGGCCGGCGCGGACGCGATCTGCGTCGGCGGCGGCCTCGCCGACGAGGAGACCGTGCTGATGCTGCGCGACGCCATCGTGGCGGGCGTGCGGGCCGGGCGCCTCGCCGAGGAGCGGCTCGCGGACGCCGCCGCCCGGGTGCGGGCGCTCGGCAGCTGGGGCCGGATCTCGGCCCAGGGCGAGCGGCCGGAGCCGGACCTGGCGGTGGGCCTGCGGGCCGCCCGCCGGGCGCTGCGGGTGGTGCGGGCGCCGGGCCGCGAGGCACGGCCGGTGACCGAGCGCCCGTTCGTCGCCTCGTTCTCGGACGAGCCGAACATCGCCGTCGGCGACGTCACCCCGTGGGGCGTGGCCGGCATGCTGGCGGACCGCTTCCCCGGCACCCGCACCCGCGAGGTGTCGGCGGCCGAGGCCGCTCCGGAGCTGCTGGACGCGCTGGTCGCCGAGCTGGTGGCCGGCGCGGAGGGCCGCCGCATGGTGCTGGTGGTGCGCGACGCGCACCGGCACGCCTGGATGTCGGCCGTGCTCGGCCGCCTCGTGGCGGCCCGTCCGGACGCCGCCGTGGTCGAGATGGGCCTGCCCCAGTCCGAGCCGGTCGGCGCGCTGCACATCGCCACCCACGGCGCCGCCCGGGTCTGCGGGCTGGCCGCCGTCGAGGTGCTCACCGGCCAGCCGGGAGCGATCGGCTGAACCTTCGCGGGGACGTCACCGGCCGGGCCGGGGGACGTCGACCGACGGGCCCGTCATGCGCATGCCGCATGGCGGGCCCGCTCCGTTTCTCCGCGACGTGTCTTCCCGGCGCCGTGTTCTCCGTTCTCCCGGCGCTGTGGCTTCCCGGCGCCGACCGGCGACGGCGCGCACATGACCGTGTTCCCTCAAGAGAGCCTTAAATCCAGCTTAAGTTCTACTTAGGGTGACGAGGGCGCGACTGATCGCCACGGGAATGCTTCGCGGTACAACAGCTCTGCAACGGCCGTGGCGGGAAAGGCAT
Source organism: Kitasatospora sp. NPDC059747 (assembly GCF_042732955.1). Taxonomy (NCBI): domain Bacteria; kingdom Bacillati; phylum Actinomycetota; class Actinomycetes; order Kitasatosporales; family Streptomycetaceae; genus Kitasatospora; species Kitasatospora sp. NPDC059747. Next base: position 56,744 of record NZ_JBHWGV010000017.1, read on the forward strand.
TTGGCCGTTGACACCACCATTGGTCTAGGCCAGAGTCCACTCCATCCGGTTCGAGATTCGACCTCGCCGGACGTGGTATCGGCCCTCCCCGAAGCTCTACGCCCCTGCCCGGACCCTCCGCTGCGGGCGCCATCACGCTGCCGGCGGGCACCAACGGCTCTAGCACCCTCGGAGGATGGCGTAATGAAGCGTCAGCTCGTGTCGACGTTCGGGATCACGGCCCTGGCGGTCGGCCTGACGGCCTGTTCCTCGGCCGGCGGACCGGCGGGGGACGCCGGCAGCTCCGCCGCCGACCCGAAGAACGCGACCGGCACCGTCACCGTCTGGCTGATGGACGACGCCCAGAAGAACTGGCCCGACCTGGTGCAGCGGGTCAACGACGACTTCGCGGCGAAGTACCCGAAGGTCACCCTGCGGCTCGCCTACCAGGGCTGGGCGGACAAGGTCGGCAAGCTCGACAAGGCGATCGCCGACGGCACCGCACCCGACGTGGTCGAGCTCGGCAACACCGAGACGATGAAGTACGTGCTGTCCGGCGCGCTGTCCCCGGTCGACCGGACCAGCTTCGACAACTCCGACAGCTGGATCAAGGCGCTCGCCAACACCTGCACCTACCAGGACAAGCTCTGGTGCGTGCCCTACTACGCCGGCGCCCGGGTCGCCGTCTACAACGCGACCGCCTTCCAGCAGGCCACCGGCAGCGCCGACTTCCCGAAGACCGAGACCGACCTGACGGCCGCGCTCGACAGGATCGCCGACAAGAACAAGGCGGACCGGAACTACTCCCCGCTCTACCTGCCTGGCCCGTACTGGTACGCGGCGATGAGCTACGTGGCCGCGGCCGGCGGCAGCATCGCCAAGTTCGACAGCTCGGGCAACTGGCACGGCACCCTGCACGACGCCAAGTCCCAGCAGGGCATCGCCCACTTCGCCGACCTGGTCCGCAAGTACAACAAGGGCGACCTCTCGGCCAACGAGCAGAACCAGTACGAGTCGATGGCCCGCGGGCGCGCCGCGGCCTTCTACGGCAACGGCTACGAGGCGGCCAGCGTCATCGCGCCGGGCACCGGCGACCCGACCCTCAAGGACGCCGTCAAGGTGGCCACCATGCCCGGCCCGGACGGCAAGCCGCTGCCCACCTTCATCGGCGGCTCGGACCTCGCCGTGACCGCGAAGTCCCCGCAGGTCGCGCTGGCCGCGGACTGGATCCGGATGTTCACCGGTACCAAGTCGCAGCAGGCGCTCGCCGACAAGGACATCCTGCCGAACAACCTCACCCAGCTGAACCCGCTCAAGAGCCGGCCCAACACCGCCGCCGCGGCCAACGCGGTGCCGGACGCCTGGTTCACCCCGCTGGCCCCCGGCTGGGGCGCGGTCGAGAAGCAGAAGATCATCCCGGACATGCTGACCGCGATCCTCAAGGGCAAGTCGGTGGACCAGGCCACCAAGGACGCCGACGCGGCGATCGACCAGCTGATCAACAACCCGTCCTGAGGCGTCGGGGGGCCCCCCGCCCCGGGCCCGGGGGGGGCCCCGCCCCACGGACACCACCAGCCCCCCGCCCCGCCCCCCCCCCCCGGGCCCCCGC
>NZ_JBHWGV010000017.1:58341-59724 GCF_042732955.1 Kitasatospora sp. NPDC059747
CAACCACTGCCCGCGGCGGGGGCACTCGACCTTGTAAAAACCCCCCGTGCCGCCGGCGGGGCCGCCCGGCGGGCGGGGGCGGGGGGGGCGGTGGGGGCCCCCCGCCCCCGTAGGATTGCGGCAGGAATCACCGCAGCGAGTGTGCGGACTCGCCGCCGTAGAGGTCCCCGCCGGGCAGTCAGGCCCGAGCGGGGTCGAACCACTCATCGGAGGCACATCCAGATGTCCGACACGCAGACTGTTTCCGTCCCCGGCCGGATCATGGCGGCGGAGATGGCCGAGCAGCCGGCCGTCCTCCAGCGCATCCTCGACGAGGGCGCCCCGAAGATCCGCGAGGTCGCGGCCGAGATCGCCGCCCGCAACCCGCGCTTCGTCCTGCTGACCGCGCGCGGCACGTCCGACAACGCGGCGCTGTACGCCAAGTACCTGATCGAGATCCTGCTCGGCAAGCCGGCCGGCCTGACCTCGATGTCCACCACCACCGCCTACGGCGCCACGCCGGACCTCACCGACTGCCTGGTGATCACGGTCAGCCAGTCCGGCGGCTCGCCGGACCTGGTGGCCTCCACCAAGGCCGCCCGCGAGGCCGGCGCGATCACGCTCGCCGTCACCAACAACGCCGCCTCGCCGCTGGCCGAGGTCTCCGAGTTCCACATCGACGTGCTGGCCGGCCCGGAGAAGGCGCTGCCCGCGACCAAGACCTACACCGCCGAGCTGCTGGCGCTGTACCTGCTGGTCGAGGGCCTGCGCGGGGGCGACGGCTCGGCCGCCAAGGAGCTGCCGGCGCTGGCCGCCGGCGTCCTGGCCCGCCAGGCCGAGGTGAAGGCCCTGGCCGAGCGCTACCGCTTCGCCCAGCGCCTGGTCATCACCTCGCGCGGCTACGGCTACCCGACCGCCCGCGAGGCGGCGCTGAAGCTCATGGAGACTACCTACATCCCGGCCTCCCCGTTCTCCGGCGCCGACCTCCTGCACGGCCCGCTGGCCATGGTGGACAACGTCTCGCCGGTCATCGCGATCGTCCCGGACGGCAAGGGCGGCGAGGCCCTGCAGCCGGTGCTGGACCGCCTGCGCGGCCGCGGCGCGGACCTGGTCGTCGTCGGCCAGCAGGCGCAGGTGGACGCCGCCTCGGCGGGCTTCGCGCTGCCGGCCGGCGTGCCCGAGGAGGTGCAGCCGATCCTGGAGATCCTGCCGCTGCAGCTGCTGGCCTACGAGGTCACCATCGCCCGCGGCCAGGACCCGGACGCCCCGCGCGCGCTGGCCAAGGTCACCGAGACGCACTGACGCCCGGCGACAGCAGAACCGGCCCCCCGTCCACAGCCTGTGGATGGGGGGGGGGGGTGGTTGGAGGGGGGGGCAGGGGGGGGGGGGCGGGGGGGCCCCACA
>NZ_JBHWGV010000017.1:59734-64404 GCF_042732955.1 Kitasatospora sp. NPDC059747
CTCCCCGCTGCGCGGCCTGGTCAACGTGCTGCCCACCGGCCGCAACTTCTACTCCCGCCATACCCACACCCGGCCCCCCCCCCACCCCCGGGGGCCGGGGGGGCCGGTTCTTTGAGCGGCGGGACATGGTCGGGGTTCCCGGGGGCACCGCACCCGGAAAGCACTACGGGCCACGGCGCCGACACGGGACCCTCAACCCATGCGGCACCGCAGCCCGGAGCTGTCGTCGGGCACCGGAGTCGACCGAGAACTGTGCGGGGTCCTCGCTCGGTGGCGTCCGACCGAGGAGCGGCCGCGCGCGGTCAGGGCAGTTGCGCGGTGGGCCTCTCCTTGGTGCCCTTCCATTGTGGACTAGACCAATCTCGGTTGTCCAGGCCGCTCGGCACATTGGTCTAAACAACTCCCCGGGGTCGGCGCGGGGTCGGCGCGGGGCCGGCCGGTCCACTCCCCGGTCCGCCGCGCCCCCGCCCGACCGGCGGCGATACCCTCGCCATGTGCCCTCGCTGAACGAACTCGTCCGTCGCCACACCACCCTGACCGGAGCCGACGTGGACTGGCTCCACAACCTGGTCTCGGAGTGGCAGCTGCTGTCGGACCTCTCCTTCGCCGACCTCGTGCTGTGGATCCCCACCTGGGACGGCATCCGGTACGTCTCGGTGGCCCAGATGCGGCCCAACACCGGCCCGACCTCCTACCAGGACGACATGGTCGGCCACCTCGTCCCGCGGGGCCGCCGCCCGCTGCTGGACGCCGCGTTCGACGAGGGCCGGATCGTGCGCGAGGGCGACCCGGAGTGGCGCGAGGAGGTGCCCGTCCGGGTCGAGTCCATCCCGGTGCGGCGCGAGGGCAAGGTCCTCGGCGTGATCGCCCGCAACACCAACCTGCTGACCGTCCGCACCCCCAGCCGGCTGGAGCTCACCTACCTGCAGAGCGCCTCCGACCTCGCCCAGATGATCGCCGCCGGCAGCTTCCCGTACCCGGGCGTCGAGCAGGTCGACATGGACGCCGCCCCGCGCGTCGGCGACGGCCTGATCCGCCTCGACGCGGACGGCATCGTCACCTACGCGAGCCCCAACGCGCTCTCGGCCTACCACCGCCTCGGCCTCACCACCGACCTGGTCGGCAGCCACCTCGGCCGCGCCACCGCCGACCTCGTCCCGCCGTCGCGCGCGGCCGTGCACGAGGCGCTGGTGAAGCTGGCGAGCGGGTGGGCGCCGCGGCAGACCGAGATCGAGGTGCAGGGGGGAGTGGTGACCCTGCGGGCGATCCCGCTCAAGCCCAAGGGGACGCTGACCGGTTCGCTCGTGCTCTGCCGGGACGTCACCGAACTGCGGCGCCGCGACCGCGAGCTGATGACCAAGGACGCGACCATCCGGGAGATCCACCACCGGGTGAAGAACAACCTGCAGACCGTCGCGGCCCTGCTGCGGCTGCAGTCGCGCCGGATGGAGTCGGAGGCCGGCCGGGCCGCGCTGGACGAGGCGGTGCGCCGGGTCGGCTCGATCGCGATCGTGCACGAGACGCTCTCCCAGGCGCTCGACGAGCAGGTGGCCTTCGACGAGATCGCCGACCGGGTGCTCGCGATGGTGATGGAGCTGTCCCAGGACGGCCGGGTGGAGACCCGCCGCACCGGCAGCTTCGGCATCCTGTCCGCCGAGGTGGCCACCCCGCTGTCGATGGTGCTGACCGAACTGCTGCAGAACGCGCTGGAGCACGCCTTCGGTCCGAGCGCCTCCGGCCACCTGGAGGTCAGCGCGCTGCGCGGCCGGGCTCCGGCCACCGGCATGGGCTGGTCGGACAGCTGGAACGGCGGCGCCCGGCCGGAGGAGTACCTGCTGATCACCGTGCAGGACGACGGCCGGGGCGTGCCCGAGGGCTTCGACCCCCAGACGGCGGGCAACCTCGGCCTGCAGATCGTGCGCACGCTCGCCACCGGCGAGCTGGGCGGCACTTTCGACATGGTGGCCGGGCCGAACGGCGGCACCAAGGTGATCCTGGAGATCCCGGTGCGCTGACCCGATCCGCCGACCTGATCCGCCGACCCGATGGGTCGATGCGTGGTGGTGCGCGTCGGGGCGTGCGCCCGGCCGAAGCGCCGGGTGCGCACTCCGCGCGCCCCGGTGGCAGCCGGCAACCGGGCGCGGAAACAGAAACGAGGCCCTGTCGACCGGGGGGGGTGGGTCGACAGGGCCTCTCAACCCGTTCCGGCCGTCGGGGGGAGTCGGCCGGAACGGGGGCTCTGGGTGATGCGACACCGCTCGGTGCGTTGCACACGGTGAGCGCCTCAGCTCCACAATATTGCTCTAAGTGAACAGTATCAAGTGGCTGGACGGACCGGTGTCGCAGGACTTTGCCGAGCAAGGTCCTTTGTGCGGAAGGCTTCACCAGGAACTGCAGGGAAGCCTTTGATCATGTGTTGATCGGTACTGCGGTCACTGCTGGTACTACGGCGTGTGATCAGGCGGTGCGGGCGCGGTTGCGGGCGGCACGACGCTTCATCGCGCGACGCTCGTCCTCGCTCATGCCGCCCCAGACGCCGGCGTCCTGGCCGGTCTCAAGAGCCCACTGCAGACACTGCTCCATGACCGGACAGCGGCGGCACACGGCCTTGGCTTCCTCGATCTGCAGCAGAGCAGGACCGGTGTTCCCGATCGGGAAGAACAGCTCCGGGTCCTCTTCGCGGCAGACAGCGCGGTGGCGCCAGTCCATGGTCGTCCAACTCCTCCTGCCGACGGGGGTGGCCCTGATCGGCATAATCGATGGCTTGTGAATGTGAACGCTTTCACGAATCCCGCAACAGCAAAAGAGACCAAAGGCCCGCCGGGCCCGGGTGGTCTGTGCTGGGGAGGGATTCGGCGATTCGAGGGACGCCCCGCGGTCGGCCTCCGTCAGGTGCTGAGGTTGCCGTCGCTGCGATGTGTCCCGATCGCCATGTAGAGGTTCGCAAACCTCGGGCTCGGATACAACCCCCTTCGGGGAGGAATTTTTGATTCTTCGGTGTCGCCTAGCTCACAGCCAGTACTTCTATGGAGTGAAGGGGGCTTGTGCGTTCGAGAAGAAGGGCGAACCCCACTTCCGGTCACACAATCACACGCAGTGCCCGCCGTACGCCTGTGAAACTGACGCGACTCCTGTCTCCAAGATGGTCCCCGTCGACCTGAAACGGCACTGGTTCCTCTGAAACCAAGGTGAAGTGTCTGACGTCGTGATAGGAGACGACGTGCTTCCCGGAGGGCCCGGCCGACGGGGCGCCGTCGCTCGAAGGCGCGTACGACCGCAGGATCTGACGGACCGTTCGAGCAGTACCGAACGCGGTCATCCGGGTGATGCCGAAGACGTCGAGATCCGTGTCGAAGGAGGCGAGCGGCGAGGGGTAGACCGGGCGGTTGCCCAGGAACGTCCACGGCGACGTGTTGCTGACTATCGCCAGCACCAGGCCCGGAACGGCCTCGTGGCCCGGCAGGCGAAGGGCCACCGGGCCGGAACGGCGCTGCTCACGCTGGGTGATGTAGTGCCGGACCGCCTGGCCGATGTAGAGGGCGTGGGTGGACTTGCGCCCGGCCCTGCGCTGCTCCTCGACCCGGCCGACCACCCCGGCGTCGAAACCGAGGCCGGCGGTGAAGGTGAACCAGCGGTCCGGCAGTCCGCCGGTCATCGCCTTGCCCAGGCCGATCGGGCGCTCGCGCCCGTGCTCCAGCGCGTTCAGCAGCGCCCCGGTGGCCTCCACCGGATCGTTGGGCAGGCCCAGCGCGCGGGCGAACACGTTGGTCGAACCGCCCGGCACCACGGCCAGTCGCGGGACCTTCTCGCCCGGGCCGTGCGACAGCAGCCCGTTCACCACCTCGTTGACGGTCCCGTCGCCGCCCAGTGCCACCACCAGGTCGACCGTGCCGTCCTCCGCGGCCTCGCGGGCCAGGTCGCGCGCGTGGCCGCGGTAGGCGGTCTCCGCCACCTCCAGCTTGAGGTCGCTGCGCAGGGCGTGGATCAGTACGTCCCTGGTGCGGCCACTGGTGGTGGTGGCCTTTTGGTTCACGACCAGGAGAGCGCGCATGGGGAAAGCCTACGGGTCGGTACGGACCAACCGGCGGCTACCCTGCTGGAGTGACCGCAGAATCCTCCGCCCCCGTACCCCCGGCGTCCGCGCCCGCGGCCGGCCGGGCCCGCCCGGTCGCCCTGACCGCCGGTGCCGCCATCACCGCCCTGGAGGGCGCCGCGCTGGCCGTCGTCGGCGTCTCGGACATGGTGTCCGCGCTGTCCGGCCAGGCCAAGCAGCTCGCCCTGAACGAGTTCGGCGGCGCGGTCATCGTGCTGCTCGGCGTGCTGCCGGTGCTGGCGGCCCTGGCCCTGCTCAAGGGGCGCCGCTGGGGCCGCAGTCCGGCGGTGCTGACCAACTCGATCTGCCTGCCGGTCGCCTACTACATGGTGAAGAGCGGCGGCGCGATGATCGGCGTCGGCGTGCTGGTCGGCCTGCTCGGGCTCGCGGGCATCGTCGCGCTGCTGAGCCCGAAGACGACGGCGGTCCTGTACGCCGAGCACGAGGGCTGAGCGCGCAGGACCGCCGGACGGGGGGGGGGGGCGCGGGGGCGGCGGCGGCCGGCGCCGACGCGCCGGCGGTCCAGAGAGTCTGCGAGCCGACGAGGCGCGGGGGCGCGAGCGCGAGCGAGAGGAGA
>NZ_JBHWGV010000017.1:64414-94043 GCF_042732955.1 Kitasatospora sp. NPDC059747
GGGGGGGTCCCCCCTACCCGGGGGGGGTTCGTGTCCCCCGCCCCGGGGGGCTGCGCGCCCGGCCCCGCGGCCGGCCGGCCCCGCCCCCCGCGGCCGGCCGTTCTACTCCTCGACCAGGAGCTTCTCCCGGAGCTGGGCCAGCGTGCGGGCCAGCAGCCGGGACACGTGCATCTGGGAGATCCCCACCTCGGCGGCGATCTGCGACTGGGTCATGTTGCGGAAGAACCGCAGCACCAGGATCTTCTGTTCCCTGGGCGGCAGTTGGGCGAGCAGCGGCTTGAGCGACTCGCGGTACTCGACGCCCTCCAGGGCCTCGTCGGTGGCGCCCAGGGTGTCCGCCACGGCCGGCGACTCGTCGTCGCTGTCCGGGACGTCCAGCGACAGCGTGGAGTACGCGTTGGCGGACTCCAGGCCCTCCAGGACGTCCTCCTCCGAGATGCCCAGGTGCTCGGCCAGTTCGTGCACCGTGGGGGAGCGGCCGTGCCGCTGGGAGAGCTCGCTGGTCGCCGTGGTGAGCGACAGCCGCAGCTCCTGGAGCCGGCGCGGCACCCGGACCGCCCAGCCCTTGTCGCGGAAGTGGCGCTTGATCTCGCCGACGATGGTCGGCGTCGCGTAGGTCGAGAACTCGACCCCGCGCTCGTGGTCGAAGCGGTCCACCGACTTGATCAGCCCGATGGTGGCGACCTGGGTCAGGTCGTCCAGCGGCTCGCCGCGGTTGCGGAAGCGCCGGGCCAGGTGTTCGACCAGCGGGATGTGCATGCGCACCAGCTGGTTGCGCAGCTCGACGCGCTCCGGGGAGCCCTCGGGCAGCGCGGACAGCCGCACGAACAGCGCCCGGGCGGCCTCCCGGTCGGGTGCCCCGGTGCGGTGCGAGCCCTGGGCGGGCACGGCGCCGTGCAGGTCCGCGGCCCCGTCCGCCGGCTCGGGCGGGGTCGGGGAGGCGGGCGTCGGCTCAGACGTCGGCTCGGTCGGCTGGCTCATCCGGTGGGCGTCCTTCGGGTGCGCTTCGTCGTTGGCGGCGAGGCCGGGAACGCTCGCCTGGGTCGGTACGGCAGGGCCCGCCGTCGCGAGGCCGGTACGGTCCAGATCACTCACGGCCATTCCCCCGTTCCGTTCCGGGAGCACCGGGGCCGTCGGCCCCGGATTCGTCTCTGTGGTCGTACCGCGTGGTGGGCGGTACCGGGCGCCGCCGGGCCGGCCCCGGGTAGGGGTGCCGGCCGACGGCCCTTGCGCGCGGTGCTGCCGGCGGCGCTGCCGGCGAGGCCGGCTAGTGGGCGGCGGAACCGCCGCGCTTCTTGTGCAGGCTGATCGAGACGGTCTTGTCCTCGCCCACCGAGGAGTCCACCTCGCCGGCCAGGGCGGAGAGGACCGTCCAGGCGAAGGTGTCCCGCTCGGGTGCCTTGCCGTCGGTGGTCGGTGCGGCGACGGTCACCTTGAGCGAGTCGCCGACCAGGCGGAACTCGCAGGAGAGGACGGAACCGGGCACCGCCTGCTGGAGCAGGATGGCGCAGGCCTCGTCCACCGCGATCCGCAGGTCCTCGATCTCGTCCAGCGTGAAGTCGAGCCGGGCGGCCAGCCCGGCCGTCGCGGTGCGCAACACGGAGAGGTAGGCCCCCGCCGCGGGCAGCCGGACCTCCACGAAGTCCTGAACTCCGAGATCGCTGTCGATCTGGGACACCCTTGCCTCCTGGGTGACGCGCTGTGCTTGCTTGGTACCTCTGGTGGTACCCCTGTTCGCACCCCGTTTGTACCCCCTCCGGGGGGTCTGCCGCGATACCGGTGCGAGAGTTACTCATGGTAAGGCATCGCGACGCAGGGTGGCAGGGGTTCGGGGCAGCTGATCAGCGCATTCTCAGCGCTTTCTCAGCGGCTCCCGGCGGCGGTGAGGGCGTCGCCGGTGAGCCGGTACACGGTCCACTCGTCCATCGCCACCGCGCCGAGCGCCTTGTAGAAGTCGATCGAGGGCTCGTTCCAGTCGAGCACCGACCACTCCACCCGCGAGTAGCCGCGCTCCACCGCGATCCGGGCCAGCTCCAGCAGCAGCGCCTTGCCGTGGCCGCCGCCGCGGGACTCCGGGCGGACGTACAGGTCCTCCAGGTAGATCCCGTGGGTGCCGCGCCACGTGGAGAAGTTGAGGAACCAGACCGCGAAGCCCGCCGGTTCGCCGGTGGCGTCGTCCTCGGCGATCAGGCCGAACAGCGCCGGTGCGGGGCCGAACAGCGCGTCGTGCAGCTGTTCGTCGGTGGCCACCGCCTCGTGCGGGGCCTTCTCGTACTCCGCCAGTTCGCGGATCATGGCGCGGATGACGGGGACGTCGGTGGGGAGGGCGGTGCGGATCATGCGGCCGAGCCTACTGGCCGGGACCGGTCTCGTCCCAGGCCTGGACGGAGGTCTGGTCGACGATCCGTCCGTCCCGCAGGTCGGCCATGGAGGTCATCAGGACCCGCACGCCGTCGGGGTAGCGGCAGGACTCCATGAAGGCGACGTGGTCGCCCTGGACGACCACCTGTTCCAGCGTGTGGGTCATCTCGCGCCCGTAGACGTCGCTCAGCATGGCCCCGATCTCGTCCCGCCCGTGCATCACCAGGGGGTGGCTGGGCTGGGTCCGGTGGTCGACGACGCGCAGTTCCGCGTCCTCGGCGTACAGCGTGAGCAGGATCCCGGCGTCGCTGCGTTCGATGCCCTCGCGCAGGGCGCGGGGGTCGAAGGCCGTCGGCGCCGCCATGGCGGTCATGATGTCGCTCCTCCGGTCGGGGTCCGTCGGTTCGTACTCCGAGCGTACGCCCGGCCGGAGGGGCCGGGGCGGGGCCGGTCAGCCGCCCTGCCCGCCGCGCAGGTACGCGGCGAGCGCGGTGATCGCGGCCGGGTTGCGCGGGCTCTCGACGAGGTCGGCGTAGTCCAGGACGAAGATCCGGTCGTTCCTGATCGCGGAGACCCCGGCCAGCGGCGGGAAGGACTTCAGGAACGCCCGCTTGGCGTCCGCGCCGGTGTCGCCGTAGTTGTTGATGACGATCACCTCGGGGTCGCGCCGGACGACGCTCTCCCACCCGGTGGTGATCCAGGAGTCGGCGACGTCGCCCATCACGTTGCGCCCGCCGGCCTTCGTGATGATCTCGTCGGCCGCGGCGAACTTCCCGGCGGTGTACGGCTTGTCCTGCCCGCTGTCGTACAGGAAGACGGACGGCCGGCGCTCGGGCTGCGAGACGGCGGCGACCTGCGCCTTGAAGTCGGCGATCAGCTTGTCGGACCGGTCCTTGACGTCGAAGATCTCGCCGAGGTTGGCCAGGTCGGTGTAGAGCGCGTCCAGCGGGGACATCACACCACGCTCGGTGCCCTTGCCGCTGCGGCAGGACTCGGTGAGCACGTACGAGCCGACGCCGACGGCCTTGAGCGCCTCCGGGGTGAAGCCGCGGCCCTCGTCGTAGCCGTAGTGCCAGCCGGCCAGGACGAGGTCGGCCTTGGCATCGAGCACGATCTCCTTGGTGATCTGCGCCTTGGAGAGCCACGCGGTCCGCTGGTAGCCGTCCTTCCAGGCCACCTGGTCGATCCGGCCCTTGTCGTCGGGCATCACGTAGCCGGCCATCCGGTCGGCGAGGCCGAGGGAGAGCATCAGCTCGGTGATGCCGACGTCGTAGGTGACCGTGCGGGCGGGCTTCCGCGGGAAGGTGAGCTTCGTGCCGCAGTTGTCGACGGTCACCGGGTAGTGGGCGGACGCGTCGGTGGCCCCGCCGCCCGGGGCGATCTCGGCGCCGCAGGCGGTGAGTCCCAGGGCGAGCAGGACGGTGGCGGCAACGGCCTTGGTGCGCAAGGGGGTTCCTCGGGGTCGATGAAAGGGGTGACGGCCGGTCAGAGCCGGTCGAAGAGCAGGTGGACGGCCCCGGTCCCCGGGTGCCGCACGGGGGTGGCCCGGACGCCGAACACCTCGGCCAGCAAGCCGGGTTCGAGCACCTCTGCGGGCGGCCCGGAGGCGACGATCCGCCCGGCCCGCAGGACGTACAGCAGGTCGCAGTGCCCGGCCGCCAGGTTGAGGTCGTGCAGCGCGGTGAGCACCGTCGGCCCGGCCGCGCGGACGAGCGCCAGGACCTCCAGCCGGTGCCCGATGTCGAGGTGGTTGGTGGGCTCGTCCAGCACCAGCAGGCGCGGCTCCTGGACGAGCGCGCGGGCGATCAGCACGCGCTGCTTCTCGCCGCCCGACAGGCCCAGGAAGCCGCGCTCGGCGAGGTGCCCGGCGCCGACCCGGCGCAGCGCCTCCGCGCAGCGCCCGAGGTCGCCGTCCGACGGTCCGCCGAAGCCCCGCCGGTGCGGCAGCCGGCCCATGGCGACCACCTCGGCCACCGTGAAGTCGAACTCGGCGGAGTGCTCCTGCGGCAGCGCGGCCACCCGCCGGGCGGCCTCGCGCGGGGCGAGCGCGTGCAGGTCGTCGCCGCCCACCAGGACGGCCCCGGCGGCGGGCCGCAGGGCCCGGTAGACGCAGCGCAGCAGCGTCGACTTCCCGCTGCCGTTGGGCCCGACGAGCCCCACCACCTGCCCGGCGGAGGCCTTCAGGGCGATGTCGTGGACGAGCTGGGTGCCGGCCAGCTCCACCGAGACGGAGTCGAGGGCGAGGTCCATCAGCGGCCTCCGAGCGCGTGGCCGCGACGACGCATCAGCAGCAGGAAACAGGGCACCCCGAGCACCGCGGTGACCACCCCGACGGGCAGTTCGGCCGGGGCGAGCAGGGTGCGCGAGACGATGTCCACCCAGACCAGCAGCAGCGCCCCGGCGAGCGGCGCGACCAGCAGCACCCGGCGGTGCCCGGCGCCGACCAGCATCCGCGCGAGGTGCGGGACCATCAGCCCGACGAATCCGATCGCCCCGCTGACGGCGACGACCGTGCCGGTGACGGCGGCGGTCACCACGAACAGCTCGCGGCGCAGCCGGTCGGGGTCGACGCCGAGCGAGGCGGCGGTCTCGTCGCCCATGGCCAGCGCGTCCAGCCGCCCCGCGGCGCAAGCGAGGTGGGCGAGTCCGGCCAGCACGGTGGCGGCGGCGATCGGCACCGAGCCCCAGGTCGCGCCGCCGAGGCTGCCGAGCAGCCACATCATGGCGTCGCGGGCGGCCTCGCCGCGGGCGGCGGCGAAGACCATGAGCGCCGTCAGCGCGGAGAAGCCGTACGAGAGGGCGGTGCCGGTGAGCACGAGGCGCAGTGGGGTGAGTCCGAAGGCGGTGCGCGCGGCCAGGTACACCAGCACCATGGCGATCAGCGCGGAGCCGAACGCGGAGGCGGAGATCGCCCACACGCCGAGCGAGGCGAAGGCGCCGAGCAGCAGGACGGCGTTGGCGCCGACGGCGGCGCCGGAGGAGACGCCGAGGACGAACGGGTCGGCGAGGGCGTTGCGCACGAGGGCCTGCACGGCGACCCCGGTGGCGGCGAGCCCGGCGCCGACCACGGCGGCCAGGACGGTGCGCGGCAGCCGGATCTCCCAGACGATCGCGTACGCGGCGGCCTCCTCGGCCTCCAGCCGACCGCCCGTCAGTCCGGCGCCGAGCAGCCGCAGGACGCGCGTCCAGCCGAGTCCGGCGGAGCCGAGGGCCACGCCGCACACGAGGGAGAGCAGCAGGGCGGCGGCCAGGCCGGCGGCGAGGGGCACGGCGGGTATGCGGCGGGACTCCGGTGGCCTTCTCACGATCTGTTCGGGCGCCTTGCCTCGGGCCGTGGGTGTGCCGGGGCCGGCGCCGGCCGGGTGCGGGCCCGGGCGCCATCCCCTCGCAGTCCTCGGCGAGTTGTCGGGAGTTCAGCGGCCGGGGGCGATCGGGCTGGCACGGCCCCGGGGGCGTGCTCACCGTTGCGGGTCAGCGCCGGATTCACACCGGACTTCTCCCTCGGACGCCTTGGCAGCATAACAGCCAATACGGCAATGCAGTCCTTACAGGTATGTGTACGGAGATGAACGGACGTGAACGCACGGCCCGGACGCGCGAAAGCCCCCGCCCGGTGGTCCGGGCGGGGGCTCTCGACGTGGCGACGCGTCAGGCTCAGGCCTGCTTGGTCTCCCAGAAGATCTTGTCGACCTCGGCGATCAGGTCCAGCAGGGCCTGGCCGGTGGCCGGGTCCGTGGACGCCTTGGTGGCCGAGGCGGCCTTCAGGGTGTCGTTGATCAGCTGGTGCAGCTGCGGGTACTTCTCGAAGTGCGGGGCCTTGAAGTAGTCGCTCCACAGCACCGAGATGTGGTGCTTGACGGCCTCGGCGCGCTGCTCCTTGATGATGATGGCGCGGGCGCGGAAGTGCGGGTCCTCGTTGGCCTGGTACTTCTCCTGGGTGGCCTTGACCGACTCGGCCTCGATCCGGGCCTGCGCCGGGTCGTACACACCGCAGGGCAGGTCGCAGTGGGCGTGGGCGGTGGCGCGCGGTGCAAACAGACGAGAGAACATGGGAGTCCTTCCTTAGATCGTCTTCCCGCGCCCGAGACTACCCTTCCGGCCTCCCGGTTTCGCGATCGGGCGGTGGGCCTAGGGCAAAAGGCCGATCCGGAACCGGGGTAATCCGGACATCGGACAGGTGACGGTCCGTACGGCACACTGGGACGCGGCGGCCGGGAGGAGGAGTAGTGGCGCGGATGACGCAACCGGGGGACGGCGCACGGGCGGGCACGGTGCCGTTCGGGCTGGTCGACGTGGCGGGACCGTCGATGGTCCCGACCCTGCGCGAGGGCGACCAGCTGCTGGTCCGGTACGGCGCGCGGATCCGCCCGGGCGCGGTCGTGCTCTTCCGGCACCCGTTCCAGCAGGACCTGCTGGTGGTCAAGCGGGCGGCCGAGCGCCGGGCGAAGGGCTGGTGGCTGCTCTCCGACAACCGGCCGGTCGACAGCGACAGCCGCAGCTACGGCGCCGTTCCGGACGAGCTCGTGCTCGGCCGGGTGCTGCTGCGGCTGCGCCCGCGCCCGGCCTGGCTGGCGCCCGGTCGCCGGCTGGAGCGACTGCTGCTGACCCCCGGGCTGGTCCGGGTCCCGGGGCTGGCCCGCCGCCTCGGCGTCTGGGTGGACGCCGAGCTCTAGTGCCACGGCACTGGCGGATGCGCGTCTAGGCCTGCAACTGCTGCGGTCCGAGCGCCGCGTCCTGGGCCTCCTGGCGCTTGCGGGCCCGGTAGGCCGCGACGTTGGCGCGCGTGGCGCAGCGGTCCGAGCAGTAGCGCCGGGAGCGGTTGGTGGAGGTGTCGAGGTAGGCGTTGCGGCACGGCGCGGCCTGGCAGATCCCGAGCCGGTCGGCGCCGAGCTCGGTGAGGTGGACGGCCAGGCCCATGCACGCGACGGCGCTGAAGTGCGCGGTGGCGGTGGGCGAGTTGTCGGCGAGGTGCAGGTGCCAGCGCGGCCGGCCGGCGTCGTCGAGGTAGTCGTGGCCGGAGACCAGCGGGCTGACGGGGTACTCCATGAGCAGGCTGTTCAGCAGGTCGACGCCACGTACCTCGTCGCCCTCGGCGGCGGCCTCGAAGACCCCGCGCAGCCTGGTCCGCACCGCCCGCAGGCGGGGCAGGTCGGACTCGTCGGCCAGGGCGGCGGCGCGAGAGGACTCGGAGAACAGGGCGCGCACGGCGTCCACCGAGGTCAGCGTGTCGGTGCCGCGCTCGGGTTCCTCGGTGTTCACCAGCCGAACGGCGAGATCGGCGTAGGAGGCGAGCTCCACGGCGGTCCTTCCAGTGGTTCGGTAACGGGCTGATTGCGTCCAGCCTATTACCCGGATCGGGAAAACGGCGGCGCCCGGCAGGATCGGCCTGCCGGGCGCCAAGGGTTGCTCGCTCAGCGCACGCTCAGAGGACCTTCGAGAGGAAGGACCGGGTGCGCTCGTGCTGCGGGTTGGTGAGGACGTCGCGGGGGTTGCCGGACTCGACGACCACGCCGCCGTCCATGAACACCAGCGCGTCGCCGACCTCGCGCGCGAAGCCCATCTCGTGGGTGACGACGATCATCGTCATCCCCTCCTCGGCGAGGCCGCGCATGACGTCCAGCACCTCGCCGACGAGCTCCGGGTCGAGCGCCGAGGTGGGCTCGTCGAAGAGCATGAGCTTGGGCTTCATGGCCAGCGCGCGGGCGATCGCGACGCGCTGCTGCTGGCCGCCGGACAGCTGCGACGGGTAGCTCTTCGCCTTGTCGGACAGGCCGACCCGCTCCAGCAGGGCCATGCCGCGCTCGCGCGCCTCGGCCTTGGACTCGCCCTTGACCTGGACCGGCGCCTCCATGACGTTCTCGAGCGCGGTCATGTGCGGGAACAGGTTGAAGTGCTGGAACACCATGCCGATGTCCCGGCGCTTCTGCGCGACCTCGCTCTCCTTCAGCTCGTGGAGCCGGTCGCCCTTCATCCGGTAGCCGACCAGTTCGCCGTCGACCGAGAGGAAGCCGCCGTTGATCTTCTCCAGGTGGTTGATGCACCGCAGGAAGGTCGACTTGCCGGACCCGGAGGGGCCGACGAGGACGAACACCTCGCCCTTGCGGACCTCCAGGTCGATGCCCTTGAGCACCTCCACGAGGCCGTAGGACTTGCGCACGCCCTGCGCCTCGACCATCGGCACGGGCCGGGAGTCGGTGGGCTTGGTCAGATCGGTCATACGTGACCGCCTCCCTCGATGCCCGGGACCACGTCGTTCTCGGCCCGCGGAACGGGCTTGCCGGCGAACAGCCGCCGCAGCCGCTGCAGCGGGGTCGGCGGGAGCGCACGGTTGGCGCCGCGGGCGTAGTGCCGCTCGACGTAGTACTGGCCCACGGTGAGGATCGAGGTCATCAGCAGGTACCAGATGCTGACGACGAGCAGCAGCGGAATGGTCTGGAAGGTGCGCGAGTAGATGTTCTGGCCGGCCCGGAGCAGCTCCTCCAGCGAGATCGCCGAGACCAGCGAGGTGGTCTTCAGCATCGAGATGGTCTCGTTGCCGGTCGGCGGGATGATCACGCGCATCGCCTGCGGCAGGATGATCCGCCGCATGGTCTTGAACTGGCTCATGCCCAGCGCGTGCGCGGCCTCGGTCTGGCCGAGCGGCACGGACTGGATGCCGCCGCGGACGATCTCGGCCATGTACGCGGCCTCGTTGAGGCCGAGGCCCAGCAGCGCCGCGACGAACAGCGGGATCGCCTGGTTGGTCGGCTCGGACCAGAAGGCCGGGCCGAACGGGATGCCGATGGAGATGTTGGCCCAGAGCGAGCCCAGGAAGTTCCAGAACAGCAGCTGGACCAGCACCGGGGTGCCGCGGAAGACCCAGATGTAGAACCACGCCGTGCTGGAGAGCACCGGGTTCGGCGACAGGCGCATGATCGCCAGCGTGATGCCGCCGGCGATGCCGATCGCCATCGACAGGAAGGTCAGTTCGAGCGTGACGCCGAGGCCGTGCGTGATCGAGGAGTCGAAGAGGTACTTCCCGACGACGTCCCACTGGAACTGGCTGTTGGTGATGAGGGCGTGGATCAGCATCGCCGCGAGGACGGCGACGACGGCTGCTCCCACCCAGCGTCCGGGGTGGCGGACCGGGACGGCCTTGATGGTCTCAGGCCGTCCCGGGGGCACCGACCCCTGGTCGGAAGGGTTCACTGTGTGGCCTCAGGGGTTGTGTTCAGAGGAGCGGTTCAGCTGGTGGCACCGTTGACGACGGGCTTGTCGATCGCGCCCGCCTGGACGCCCCACTTCTCCAGGATGCTCTTGTACGTGCCGTCCGCCATCAGGGACTGGACGGCGCCCTGGACCGCCTTGGTCAGGTCCGAGCCCTTGGCGAGCACGACGCCGTACGGGGCGGTGTCGGTGACGTCGCCGACCTTCTCCAGCTGCCCGTTGGTCTGCTTGATCGCGTAGTCGACGACCGGGGAGTCGGCCAGCATGACCTGGTCGCGGCCGGAGACCAGCGCCTGGGTGACGTCCGTCTGCAGGTCGAACTTGTCGCCGTCGTTGGGGACGGTCGGCTTGCCGGCCTTGACGCAGGCGGGGTTGATCGTGTCCTTGATCGAGTCGGCCTGGGTGGTGCCGGTCTGGACGGCGACCTTCTTGCCGCACAGGTCCTTGGGGTCGACCTTGTCCGGGTTGCCCTTCTTGACCGCGGCGCCCGTACCGGCGTTGAAGTACGTGACCATGTCGACCGTGGCCTCGCGCTCCTTCGTGTCGGTGAAGGAGCTCATGCTGAGGGTGTACTTCTTGCCCGTGATGCCCGGGATGATCGAGTCGAACGTGGCGTTCTGCACGTCGGCGCTCAGGCCCAGCTTCTTGGCGATCGCGGTGGCCAGGTCGACGTCCATGCCGACGATGTTGCCCTTGTCGTCCTTGAACTCGTTGGGCGCGTAGGACGCGTCCGTGGCGACGACGATCTTGCCCGCGGACTTGACGTCGGCCGGGACGAGGGCGGCCAGCGACGGGTCGGCGGACACGGCCGGGACCGTGGCGCTCGCGTTCGCGCCGGCCGAGGAGCCGCTGGAGGAACCGCTGCTGCCGCAGGCGGTGAGGCCGAGGGTCAGGGACGCGGCGACGGCGCCGGCCGCGAGGAGACGGGTGCGCTGGGTACGGGCGGTCATGAGGGGGATCTCCTCCTGAGGGAGAGGTCGGGCGGAGCGCGCCGCGGGAAGCGGCGCACCGGGGCAGCAAGGCCGTACGGCGCTGTACGGGTACACACACGGCGCTGTACGTCGTCGTACGGGCAGGGCCGGTTCGTGCGCCTGGACCGGGGGTGTCCAGGGTGGTGCTTGGATACTGCTTCCGCCACCCTCCGCCGAGGTGGACGTTGACCGAACCGCCTCGACCAGTGGTCGGCTCGATCCGAGATGGGGGGAATCCTGCCATCTGATGACGGTCGGAAGGCCCTCATTCAGATCAAAATCGGATAACGAGGGGCCGTGCTGTCCGCTATTCGGACGATTCCCTTGTCCCTGTCACCCTGCGTATAAGTATGCAGATCCCTCTGCGCTGCGCCGGGAGGCCCGCCGCCCCCTGTTTTTTCGAATGCCGCTGCCGGATGCCGATGCCGGACGCCGTTGCCGGACGCCGCCGTCAGATGCCGCCGTTGACCACCGCGTTCTGGGCCGCGCCCGCCTGGACGCCCCACTTGGCGAGGATCTTGTCGTACTCGCCGCTGCGGATGAGCTGGTCGACGGCCTTCGCCAGGGTGTCGCGCAGCTCGGTGTCGCCCTTGCGGAACGCGATCCCGTACGGGTTGGACGTGGATTGCGCGCCCGTCACCTCGAAGCGGCTGCCGCCGTCGGTGCTCTTCGCCGCGTACGCGGCCACCGGGAAGTCGTTGACGCCGGCCGCCGCGGCGCCGGAGACGACCTCGGCCAGCGCCTTGGTGTCGCTGTCGAACTTGTGGGGGGTCAGCTGGCGGCCGGTGCGTGCGCAGACGGCCACCTGACGGGTGATGATCTCGTCCTGCGTGGTGCCCTGCTGGAGCGCCACCGTGCGGCCGCACAGGTCGTCCAGGGTCTTGATGCCCTTGGGGTTGCCCTTGGGGACGACGATCGAGGTGCCGGCGATGAAGTAGTCCACGAAGTCGACGCCGGGGCCGACCTGCTTGCCGCTGTCGTCCAGGCCCTCGCGGCGCTTCTGGATGTCGCTCAGCGCGGACATCGCGACGTCGTACTGCTTGGACTGGAGGCTCGGTATCAGCTTGTCGAACGGGGTGTCGACCAGCTCGACCCGCACGTCGAGGATCTTGCCCAGCGCGGTGGCGATCTCCGGGTCCAGGCCGGCCGGCTTGCCGTCGGGGCCGCGGAACTCGACCGGCGCGTAGTTCACGTCCATCCCGATGCGCAGCGCGCCCGCGGAGCGCTGGGCCTTCGGGAGCTTGGCGCGGATCTCCTGGACCGGGTCCTTCGCGGCGGCCTGTCCGCCGTCGTTGCAGCCGGTCAACAGCAGGGCTCCGGTGGCGGCCAGGGCGGCGCCGGCGACGGCGGACCGTCGGGAACGGGTGCGGTGGTGCATGAGGGTGGTTGCTCCTGTGGGAGGTCTGTGCGGTCGCCAGGGTGCCGTGGTGGTGTACGGCGGATGGCGGACAAGCGATCCTGTCATCCCGCCCTGCCGGGCCGGTGGGCGGGTGTGTCAGAATTCGGTACCGGGTGACCCCCGAACGCGAACCAGACCGCCGAGTCCCGACAGGCTCGGGGTGCTCAGGAACGGAAGTCCTCACGCGGCTCCGTATCCGGAACACCTGCTCCCCTCCGTGTCTGCGTTCACTCCTGCGGGTGTACGTGCGTCATCGCCGTTGCCGCCGCCGGAGCCCGGCGCTTCCGAAGCCGGGCCCGTGACGCGACAGCGCGGCGATGAACTGCTCGTGACGAGGACGAAAAGGCACAGGTGCGACGCCTTCGTCCGACTTACGCTCGCCCGGTAGTACGACGCGGACTTTTAAAAGACCCCATAAAACCCTCATCCGAGGGCGCCGCCCGACGCAGCGCCCCGACCCCGCCCCCGGGTCCGCTTCGGCGTACCCGGTTTCCGGTTTCCGGACGGGGTCGCTCCGTCCGTCGGCCGCGCGTCCTCGCCGGAACAATGACGAAGAGGTCATCGTGGCAGCGGAGATCATCCACAGCAGCACCCAGGACACCGACGATCCGGTCGACGCCGTTTTCGCACTGCACCGCGGCGGCAAGATGGAGATCCGGGCGACCGTCCCGGTGCGCGACGCGGACGACCTGTCCCTCGCCTACACCCCGGGTGTCGCACGGGTCTGCACGGCCATCGCCGAGCAGCCGGAGCTGGTGAACGACTACACCTGGAAGTCCAACACGGTCGCCGTGGTCACCGACGGCACCGCGGTGCTCGGCCTCGGCGACATCGGCCCGCAGGCCTCGCTGCCCGTGATGGAGGGCAAGGCGATCCTGTTCAAGCAGTTCGGCGGCGTCGACGCGGTGCCGATCGCGCTCGCCTGCACCGACGTGGACGAGATCGTCGAGACCGTGGTCCGGCTGGCGCCCTCCTTCGGCGGCGTCAACCTGGAGGACATCTCCGCCCCGCGCTGCTTCGAGATCGAGCGCCGGCTGCAGGAGGCCGTGGACATCCCGGTCTTCCACGACGACCAGCACGGCACCGCGATCGTCACCACCGCCGCCCTGTGGAACGCCGCCAAGGTGACCGGCCGGGAGGTCGGCTCGCTGCGGGCCGTCATCTCCGGCGCCGGCGCGGCCGGCATCGCCATCGCCAAGATGCTGCTCGCGGCCGGCATCGGCGACGTCGCGGTCTGCGACCGCAAGGGCGTGGTTCACGAGGGCCGCGGCGACCTGACGGACGTCAAGGCCGAGATCGCGGCGCTGACGAACCGCTCCGGCCTCAAGGGCTCGCTGGCCGACGCGCTGTCCGGCGCCGACGTGTTCATCGGCGTCTCCGGCGGCACCGTGCCGGAGGAGGTCGTCGCGACGATGGCCGAGGGCGCGTTCGTCTTCGCGATGGCCAACCCGAACCCGGAGATCCACCCCGAGGTCGCGCACAAGTACGCGGCCGTCGTCGCCACCGGGCGCAGCGACTTCCCGAACCAGATCAACAACGTGCTGGCCTTCCCCGGCATCTTCGCGGGCGCCCTGCAGGTCCGGGCGAGCCGGATCACCGAGGGCATGAAGCTGGCCGCCGCCAAGGCGCTGGCGGGCGTCGTCGCCGACGAGCTGACCCCGCAGAAGGTCATCCCCTCGCCGTTCGACGACCGGGTCGCCCCGGCGGTCTCCAAGGCCGTCGCCGAGGCCGCGCGCGCCGAGGGCGTCGCCCGGATCTGAGCCGGGCGGCCGGTCCGGTGACCGGCGCGGCAGGACGACCGAGGGACCAGACGGCCGGGGCCGGGACACGCGTCACACCCACGCGTGGTTCCCGGCCCCGGCCGTCGCCGCTATCGTCCCGAGCATGTTTGCTGCCTACGCCGCCCGCATCGACGCCGACGACCCGCTGTCCGGACTGGAGTTGGGCGAACTCCCCGAGCCCGGGGCCCGCCCCGGGTGGAGCGTGGTCACCGTGAAAGCCGCCAGCCTCAACCACCACGACCTCTGGTCGCTGCGCGGCGTCGGCCTGCCCGCCGAGCGGCTGCCGATGATCCTCGGCTGTGACGCGGCCGGCATCGACGAGCACGGCAACGAGGTCGTGCTCCACTCGGTGATCGGCCAGTCCGGCCACGGGGTGGGGCCGGACGAGCCCCGGTCCATCCTCACCGAGCGCTACCAGGGCACCTTCGCCCAGCGGGTGGCCATCCCGACCTGGAACCTGCTGCCCAAGCCCGCCGAGCTCACCTTCGAGGAGGCCGCCTGCCTGCCCACGGCCTGGCTGACGGCCTACCGGATGCTGTTCACGAACGCCGGG
The DNA here is from genome assembly GCF_042732955.1 of Kitasatospora sp. NPDC059747. NCBI lineage: Bacteria > Bacillati > Actinomycetota > Actinomycetes > Kitasatosporales > Streptomycetaceae > Kitasatospora > Kitasatospora sp. NPDC059747. The sequence continues at coordinate 78,686 of NZ_JBHWGV010000017.1, forward strand.
GTGAAGCCCGGCGACACCGTCCTCGTGCAGGGCGCGGGCGGCGGGGTGGCGACCGCGCTGATCGTCCTCGGCAAGGCGGCCGGCCTGCGGGTCTGGGTCACCGGACGGGACGAGGCCAAGCGCGCGCGGGCCGTCGGGCTCGGCGCCGACGCGGCGTTCGAGAGCGGCGCCCGGCTCCCGGAGCGGGTGGACGCGGTGATGGAGACGGTCGGCGCCGCCACCTGGTCGCACTCGGTGAAGTCGCTGCGCCCGGGCGGCACCATCGTCATCTCCGGTGCCACCTCCGGCCCCAGCCCGAAGGCCGCCGAGCTCAACCGGATCTTCTTCCTGGAGCTCAAGGTGGTCGGCTCGACCATGGGCACCAAGGAGGAGCTGGCCGGGCTGCTCTCGCTCTGCGCGACCTCCGGCGTCCGGCCGGTGATCGACTCGGTGCTGCCGCTGGCCGAGGCCCGGGAGGGCTTCGCCCGGCTCGCCAAGGGCGACGTCTTCGGCAAGATCGTCCTCAACCCGTAGGACCCGTAGGACCCGTAGGACCCGCCGGAGCCGTCGGCCCGTCGGCCCGTCGGTCCGTCCCCGGACGTGCGGACGGGCCCGGCGCTCTCCCCCGAGAAGCGCCGGGCCCGTCCGGTCCTGCTGTCCTGCCGTACGACCGGCCTGCCGTGCGGCCCGCCTCAGCCGAGCAGCCGCTTGAGCCGCTCGCCGGCCGCGCCGAGCACCGAGCGCGCCTCGGCGAGCCCCTCGGGCGTCACCCCGCCGTCCCGGGCCGCGTCGCGGACCTGGTCGCGGAAGCGGTCGAGCAGCCGCTCCAGCTCCCGGGCCGGGTCGCCGGCCGGGTCGGTCGCTGCCCACGGCGGCAGGTCGGCCGGGGCGGCGGCCGGCTCGTCCTTGTCCAGGTCGATCCTGGTCACCGTGACCTCGTCGGCCGGGGCGGCGGGCGCCTCCGCCCCCGGGTGGCCCCAGCGGGCCGCGTCGGCCAGCCCGGCCAGCCCCTTGGTCAGCTCCGAGAGGCCCTCGGCCAGCCCGGTAGGCCAGTCGCCCTTCGCGGCGTGCTCGCGCACCTGCTGCTCGACCCGGCGCTTGATCCGCAGGGCCTCCTGCTGGGCCGCGGTGCGGGCGGCCCTGGACTGCTCGCGCAGCCGGCGGGCCTCCTCCTCGGCGGCCTTCGCCTTGGCCTTGGCGGCCTTCTCCTGCTCCTTGGCGCGCTTGGCCTGCTCCTTGGCCTGGCGCTTGAACTGGGTGAACTCGTCCTTGGCGCGCTGCCAGGACTCCTTGTCCCCCCAGGGCCCGGCCCACGGGTCCCCGTCCTCGGCGCGGTCCGGCCTGGGGGCCGCCTTCGCGGCGTTCCACAGCTCCTCGCGCAGGTTCTTGGCGCTGTCCCGGACGTCCTCGCGGATCGCCCCGGCGAGCTGCGTCACGGAGTCGTGGATCTCCACCTCAAGCTCGTCCAACTCGGCCTGGCGGCCCGCCAGTTCGGTGCGGCCGGCCTCGGTGAGCCGGTACACCTTGCGGCCGCCCTCGGTGCTGTGGGCGACCAGGCCCTCCTGCTCCAGCTTGGCGAGCCGCGGGTAGACCGTCCCGGCGGAGGGCGCGTAGAGGCCCTGGAAGCGCTCCTCCAGGAGGCGGATCACCTCGTAGCCGTGCCGCGGGGACTCGTCCAGCAGCTTCAGCAGGTAGAGCCGCAGCCGGCCGTGGCCGAAGACGGGGCTCATCTCACGCCTCCTTGGTGAGGTCGGGTCCGGCGGGCTTGTCGAGGCTCGGGCCGGCCGGCAGCTCGCGGACCACCACCGGCTCCTCGTCCTCCGCGTCCGGGCGGCGCAGCACCGTGACGGCGCCGGAGACGGTCGTCACCGCGAGGCTGCCCTGGCCGTCGCCGAGCTGGCCGGACAGGCGCTTGGCGCCCCAGCTGCCGCCCAGCTTGAGCTGGTCGAAGGTGCTGGAGACGTCGCCGCTGGTGGAGCCGGCGTCGACCCGGGCGTCGGCGAGCGAGGGGAGCCGGACGGCGACCTGGCCGCTGACCGTGGTGACCTTGATGTCGGCCGGGGTGAGCACGTCGAGGTCCAGGGTGACCGCGCCGGTGACCGAGTTGGCCTGGATCCGCTCGGCCGTGCCGGCGACCACCGTGAGCTGGCCGGACACGGTGTTCACCTTGAGCTGGCCGCCCACCGACTGGGCGTCCACGTCGCCCGAGACGGTGTTGGCGTCGGTGCGGCCGCTGAGCCCGACCAGCGTGGCGTCGCCGTTGGCGCTCTGCACCGACACGTGGCCGGCGAAGCCGGAGACGGTGGCGCCGGCCGAGACGGTGCCCACCTTGACCTCGGTGCCGGCCGGGACGGTCAGGGTGACGCCGGCGACGCGCTTGTTCTTGAGCGAGCCGAAGAAGCTCTTGATCGAGGTGGCGGACTTGAGCCAGTCGCCGACCTCGCCCCAGCTGCTGATGTCCTTGTAGGTGACCGTGAGGACGCCGTCGACCAGCGTCACGTGCAGCGGTTCGCCGCGCAGCTCGGTGACCTCCAGGCGGGCCGGGCCGTCGGCCGCCACCACGTTCACGGTGCCGTCGACGACCCGCACGCTGACCGTGCGCACGGCCTCGTCGATGGTGATGCTGTCGGGTCCCTCGACCGTCCACTGGCTCATCTCTGCCGCCTCCCGTTGCGACTCGCGATGTATCGCGTTCCCTGCTGAAGACGATATATCGCGTGGCGGGAAAAGCAAGCGGTTCGGCCCCTGATCCCGGCCCGGACGCGGCCCTGAGGCCACCCCTACGGGACAACGCGAGAGGCCCGGAGGGCAGTAGCCTCCGGGCCTCTCGCGGGCGGTTCACCGCGTCACTCGTCGTCCTCGTCGTCGAGCCGCGCCAGCCAGGTGGCCAGCCGCTCGACCGGGATCTCGAAGTCGGGGTTGAGGTCGACGAACTCGCGCAGGCGCTCGGCCAGCCACTCGAAGGTGACCTCCTCGTCGCCGCGCCGGTTCTGCAGCTCCTCGATGCCTCGGTCGGTGAAGTACACGGTTCGCTCCGGTCGGATGGGGGTTGACCTGGTCAGGATAGACCGGCCTGGCCGTTGGCCCGCCAGGAGCTGATGGTCACCTTGGCGGCCCCGGTGCTCGCGTCGGCGACCTCCACGACGGCGACGGCGATGTTCTGGGTCACCCGGTCGCGGATGCACAGCAGCCGGCCGGCCGGGACGTGGTTGAAGCTGAGGTCGGTGTCCGGGCGGGAGTCGATCGCGCTCGCGCACTGCTCCGGCGTGACGCTGGCCTCGCTGATCACGGCGAAGTCGGAGGCGTTGTCCCCGTAGGCGGAGAAGGCGTCCGCCCGGCCGCCGCAGCAGTTCGCCTTGCCGAGCCCGAAGCCCCACTTCAGGTTGGTGTCGTGCGGGACGACCTTGCCGGCGTTCAGGTCGATCCGGTAGGCGTCGCTGGTGTACTCGGCGCCGGGGATGGCGAGCGAGACCTTGTCGAGTGCCGGGGTGTAGCCGCTGGGCCGGGCGGGCGCCGAGACGGTGGCGCCGGGCGTGGAGGGCTTGCCCGTCGGCGCCGTCACCGGGGTGTTGCCGGAGGACGGGCTCGCGCCGGTGGCCGGGGCGGTGACGGCGCCCGACGTCGGCAGCGGCGCGGCCGACTGGCTCTGGGACTGGGCGGCGGCCGGCGGGTTGCCGGTCGACTTGCCGTCGTTCAGCTTCTTCATCAGGAAGACGCCGCCCGCGGTGCCGCCGATCGCCATCACCAGGGCGACGACGAGCAGGGCCTTCCAGGACACCCCGCCCTTCTTGGCCTTCGGCTCGGGCTTGGCGGGCTCGGGGACGTCGGCGACCACCGGGCCGGGCGGCGGGGTGTCGTAGGTCGGCGGCTCGCTGCGCAGCTGCACGGTGGGCGGCGAGGTGAGCACCGGGGCGGTCGGCGCCTCGGTGGGCGGCTGCGGGGCGCCGTACGCGCCGACCGGCGGCGGCACGAAGCCGGGCGGGGGGCCCGCGGGCGGCTGGTGGGTGACGGCCGTGGCCGGGTGGGTCGGCCCGGTGGGCGACGGGAGGACGGTCGGCGGCGGGGGAGTGGCGGGCACGGCCGGCATCGGGGTCGGCGGGGTGGCGGGGACGGCCGGCACCGGCGTGGGCGGCGTCTTGGGCAGGTCCGAGCGACGGGTGATCTCGGTGTTGACCTGGCGCGGCAGCCAGTCCTCGCCGAACCGCAGCTGCCCGCCGACCTCCGGGTGGTTGCGGGCGACCTGGATGATCTCGGCGGGCGTCGGCCGGTCCTCCGGGAGCTTCGCCAGGCAGCGCAGGACCAGCTCGCGCAGGTCGGCCGGGACGGCGTCCAGGTCGGGCTCCTCGTGCACGACCCGGTAGAGGACGGCGGTGTCCGGGCCGTCGCCGAACGGCGCCGCGCCGCCGGCCACGTACGCGGCCAGCGCGCCGAGCGCGAACACGTCGGTGGCCGGGGTGACCGGGCGGCCCTGGGCCTGCTCGGGTGACATGAAGGCGGGGGAGCCGATCCGGTAGCCGGTGCCGGTCAGCGCGGTGGCGTCGGCGGCCCGGGCGATGCCGAAGTCGATCACCCGCGGGCCGTCCCCGGCGACCAGCACGTTGGCGGGCTTGAGGTCGCGGTGCACCACCTCGACGCTGTGGATGGCCTGCAGCGCCTCGGCGATACCGCCCATCAGCAGCAGGACGGTGCGCACCGGCAGCGCGCCGTTCTCGCGTACGACCTGCTGGAGGGACGGGCCGGGCACGTACGCGGTGACCAGCCAGGGGGCGTCCGAGTCCAGGCCGCCGGAGTCGATCACCTGCGCGGTGTAGAGCCCGTGGATCCGCTGGGCGTTGCTGACCTCCTGGGCGAAGCGGCGGCGGAACTCGCCGTCCTCGGCGAACTCGGGGCGGACCACCTTGAGGGCGACCGGGCGCCCGCCCGGCGTGTACGAGAGGTAGACCCGGCCCATGCCGCCGGCGCCCAGCCGGGCGAAGAGCCGGTAGCCGCCGACCTCCCGGGGGTCGTCGGGCTGCAGCGGCTGGAAGACCGGCGGGAGCTTGCTGGCGTCCCTCGGCGTGTCGGCGGTCATCTGGGTCATCCCCCTGGGAGAGCGGTGAGGTCGTCCGACCGGCCCGGGCCGCGGTGACGGGGCTCCCGGGGCAGCGATCTGGCGAGGCATAACCTATCGATCCGTCAGCGGGCCCGGCACGCCGGTATCCGATTGGTTGCAGAGCTGCGACCTTGACATGGCATCGTGGGGAAACGGTTCTGCCGCAAACGAAACGGCCCCCGCCCTCCCGCGAGGGGAGGACGGGGGCCGGTTGCGTCAGCCTGGCTCAGGGCCTCAGATCGAGTAGACCTCTTCGATCAGGGCCTGCTGCTCGGCGGCGTGGCGCTTGGCCGAGCCGACCGCCGGCGACGACGCCGCCGGGCGGGCGACGCGGCGCAGGCGCGAGCCGTTGGCGCTGCGGCCGATGACGACCTGCAGGTGGTCGACCAGGTTCATCGCGATGAACGGCCAGGAACCCTGGTTGGCCGGCTCCTCCTGCGCCCAGATGAACTGGACGTTGTCGCCGTAGCGGGCCAGCTCCTCCTGGAGCTCGGCCACCGGCAGCGGGTAGAGCCGCTCGACCCGGACGATCGCCGTGTCGGTGACGCCGCGCTCGGTGCGCGCCGCCTCCAGGTCGTAGTAGAACTTGCCGGCGGTGATGACCACCTTGCGGACCTGCGCCGGGTCGACGGTGGAGTCGCCGATGACCGGGCGGAACGAGCCGGACAGGAACTCCTCGGTCGCACTCGCCGCGGCCTTCAGGCGCAGCATCGACTTCGGGGTGAAGACGACGAGCGGCTTGTGGTGCGGATTGTGCGCCTGCCAGCGCAGCAGGTGGAAGTAGTTCGACGGCAGCGTCGGCATGGCGACCGTCATGTTGTTCTGCGCGCACAGCTGCAGGAAGCGCTCCGGGCGGGCGGACGAGTGGTCCGGGCCCTGGCCCTCGTAGCCGTGCGGCAGGAGCAGGGTGACGCCCGAGTGCTGGCCCCACTTCTGCTCGGCGGAGGCGATGTACTCGTCCACCATGGTCTGCGCGCCGTTGACGAAGTCGCCGAACTGCGCCTCCCACATGACCAGCGCGTTCGGGCGGGTCAGCGAGTAGCCGTACTCGAAGCCCATGGCCGCGTACTCCGACAGCAGGCTGTCGTAGACGGTGTAGCGGGCCTGGTCCTCGGTGAGGTACTGCAGCGGGGTGTAGTCCTCGCCGGTCTTGCGGTCGATCAGGACGGCGTGCCGCTGGCCGAAGGTGCCGCGGCGGCTGTCCTGGCCGGCCAGGCGGACCGGGTGGCCCTCCATGAGCAGCGAGCCGATGGCGAGGGTCTCGCCCATCGCCCAGTCGATGGTGTTGTCCTCGACCGAGGCGGCGCGGCGCTGCAGCTGCGGGAACAGGCGCGGGTGGACGGTCAGCCACTCCGGCAGGTTGACCTGCGAGGCGGCGATCCGCTTGACCATCTCCTGGGAGATGCCGGTCTGGATGCTGACCGGGAAGTCGGCGACCGGCTTGCCGGCGGCGCCGACGGCCGGCGTCTGGGCCGCGTCGCGGACCTCGGCGAAGACCTTCTCCAGCTGGCCCTGGAAGTCCTGGAGCGCCTGCTCCGCCTCTTCCATGGTGATGTCGCCGCGACCGATCAGGCCCTCGGTGTACAGCTTGCGCACCGAGCGCTTCTTGTCGATCAGGTCGTACATCAGCGGCTGGGTGAACGACGGGTTGTCGGCCTCGTTGTGACCGCGGCGGCGGTAGCAGATGAGGTCGATCACCACGTCCTTGTGGAACTCCTGGCGGAACTCGAAGGCGAGCCGCGCGACGCGGACCACGGCCTCCGGGTCGTCGCCGTTCACGTGGAAGATCGGGGCCTCGATCATGCGGGCCACGTCGGTGCAGTACATCGAGGAGCGCGAGGACGCCGGGGCGGCGGTGAAGCCGACCTGGTTGTTCACCACGAGGTGGATCGTGCCGCCGGTGCGGTAGCCGCGCAGCTGCGACATGTTCAGCGTCTCCGCGACGACGCCCTGGCCGGCGAAGGCCGCGTCGCCGTGGATCTGGATCGGCAGCACCGGGAAGGTGGTGCCGCCCTGGTCCAGGACGTCCTGCTTGGCGCGGACGATGCCCTCGACGACCGGGTCGACCGTCTCCAGGTGGGAGGGGTTCGCGGCGAGCGAGACCTTGATGGTCTCGCCGTCCAGGCCGGTGAAGGTGCCCTCGGCGCCCAGGTGGTACTTGACGTCGCCGGAGCCGTGCATCGACTTCGGGTCCAGGTTGCCCTCGAACTCGCCGAAGATCCGGGCGTACGGCTTGCCGACGATGTTGGCCAGCACGTTCAGGCGGCCGCGGTGGGCCATGCCGATGACGGCCTCGTCGAGGCGGTGCTCGGCGGCGGCGTCGATCGTGGCGTCCAGCAGCGGGATGAGCGACTCGCCGCCCTCCAGCGAGAAGCGCTTCTGCCCGACGTACTTGGTCTGCAGGAAGGTCTCGAAGGCCTCGGCGGAGTTCAGGCGGCGCAGGATGCGCAGCTGCTCGTCGCGCTCGGGCTTGGAGTACGGCTTCTCCAGGCGTTCCTGGATCCACTTGCGCTGCTTCGGGTCCTGGATGTGCATGTACTCGATGCCGACGGTGCGGCAGTACGAGTTGCGCAGCAGGCCGAGGATGTCGCGGAGCTTCATCATCTTCTGGCCGCCGAAGCCGCCGACCGCGAACTCGCGCTCCAGGTCCCACAGGGTGAGGCCGTGCTGGACGACGTCCAGGTCGGGGTGCTTGCGCTGCTTGTACTCCAGCGGGTCGGTGTCGGCCATCAGGTGGCCGCGCACGCGGTACGCGTGGATGAGCTCCATGACGCGGGCGGTCTTGTTGACCTCGTCGTCGTGGGTGGTGGCGACGTCGGTGGCCCAGCGGACCGGCTCGTACGGGATCCGCAGCGACTCGAAGATCTCGTCGTAGAAGCCGTTCTCGCCGAGCAGCAGGCGGTGGATCTCGCGCAGGAACTCGCCGGACGCCGCGCCCTGGATGACGCGGTGGTCGTAGGTCGAGGTCAGCGTCATGATCTTGGAGACGCCCAGGCGGGACAGGGTCTCCGGGGCGGAGCCCTGGAACTCGGCCGGGTACTCCATGGCGCCGACGCCGACGATGGTGCCCTGGTTCTGCATCAGGCGCGGCACGGAGTGCACGGTGCCGATGCCGCCGGGGTTGGTCAGCGAGACCGTGACGCCGGTGAAGTCGTCCATGGTCAGCTTGTTGGCGCGGGCCCGGCGGACGATGTCCTCGTAGGCCTGCCAGAAGCCGAAGAAGTCGAGCGTCTCGGCCTTCTTGATGGCCGCGACGACGAGCTGGCGGTCGCCGTTGGGCTTGACCAGGTCGATGGCCAGGCCCAGGTTGATGTGCTCGGGCTTGACCAGGAAGGCCTTGCCGCCCTCCACCTTGTAGCTGTGGTTCATCCCCGGGTGGGCCTTGATGGCCTGGACCAGGGCGTAGCCGATCAGGTGGGTGAAGGAGACCTTGCCGCCGCGGGCGCGCTGCAGGTGGTTGTTGATGACGATGCGGTTGTCGATCAACAGCTTCGCCGGGACGGCGCGGACCGAGGTCGCGGTCGGCACCTCCAGCGAGGCGTCCATGTTGGTGGCGACGGCCTTCGCCGGGCCGCGCAGCTGGACCAGCTCCGGGCCGGTGGCCTCGGGAGCGGCGGGGGCGGCCGGGGCCGCGGCCTTGGGGGCCGGCGGTGCGGCGGGCGCGGCGGCGAGCGGCGCGGGAGCCGCCACCGGGGCCGGGGCGGCCGGCGCGGCGGGGGCGGGCGCGGCGGCCGGAGCAGCAGCGGGCGCGGGGGCAGCGGCAGGGGTCGGCGTGGGGCCGGCCTGGGTCGCGGCCTGGGTCACTGGGGTCACCTCGGAACCGGGCTTGTAGTCGGCGAAAAAGTCCCACCAGGCTCGGTCGACCGAGTTCGGGTCCTGGAGGTACTGCTGGTAGATCTCATCGACGAGCCACTCATTGGGACCGAAGCCAGTGGAGCTAGCCGAGCTGTTGGGGGTTTCTTGGGACTGTGGCGACACGGCGGCAACCGCCCTCTTCCGCTTCCTTTTGGGATGTTTGGACAGCGGGGATTAAGGCTACGCCCCTGACCAGTGATCGCGCAGTCCCCGGGGGGCAGGCGTCGTCCAGATCACAGTCCTGACCTGCAGATTGGCCGAAAATGTGCGTTAGAAACGCGCATCTGAGGGGAACCGACCAGGCCCGATCGCCCCGCAAATCGGGATGAAAACGGACAAAAGCCAGGTCGAATCTTCGAACGATCTTCGTGTACGTCTGTGTCGGATCTGTGACACAAACCCCACTGCGCACCCTCGGGAGCCCTTCGGGACCTCCCTTGGGGGATCGCACGAGACGATCATGCGGGCCGGCCGCCGCGGGTCAGCGCGGGCCGGGCAGCCGGACCTCGATCCGGCAGCCGCGCGGGGACTCCGCGACCGCGATCCGCCCGCCGTGCAGGTCCACCGCCCAGCGGGCGATGGCCAGGCCGAGGCCGGTGCCGCCGTCGGAGCCCGGCCCCTGGGCGGTGGCCGTGCCGCTGCGGCTGAACCGCTCGAACACCCGGTTGCGGTCGGCCGGCGGGATGCCGGGCCCTTCGTCCTCGACCTCCAGCAGCAGGCCGCCGGGCTCGCCGTCGGGCCGTGCGCGCACCGTCACGGTGCCGCCGGGCGGGGAGTGCTTGCAGGCGTTGTCGACCAGGTTGGCGACCACCTGGTGGAGGCGTTCCGGGTCCGCGACGCCGGTCAGGCCGGCCGGGCTGACCTCCAGCGCGAGCCGGACGTCCCCGCGCCGGGAGAAGGCCCCGCCCGCCGTCGCGCCGTCCACGGTGACGCCGCGCAGCACGCCGTCGAGGAACTCGCGCACCTCGAAGGGGCGGGCGTCGAGGTCGACCACGCCGTCGTCGATCTTGGAGAGGTCGAGCAGGTGGGTGACCAGGCGGCCGAGCCGCTCGGTCTGCTCCAGGGCGGCTCCGAGGGTCGCCGGGTTGGGCTGCACCACGCCGTCCACCACGTTCTCCAGCACGGCGCGCAGCGCGGCGATGGGCGTGCGCAGCTCGTGCGAGACGTTGGCGACCAGTTCGCGCCGGTGGCGGTCGGCGGCCTCCAGGTCGGCGGCCATCTGGTTGAAGGTGGCGGCCAGCTCGCCGATCTCGTCGCGCGAGCTCACCTCGACCCGGCGGCTGTAGTCGCCGGAGGCCATCGCGCGGGCGGCCGCGGTCATCTCGCGCAGCGGGGCGGTGAGCCCGTGCGCGAGGAACTGCATGAAGAGCAGCGACGCGATCATCGAGAAGATCATGATGATGCGGATCTGCGTCTCGGACTTCATCGCCACGACGACCATGCCGCTGGCGAGGAAGACGGAGACGATCACGAGCAGCGCGAGCTTGCCCTTGATCGACCGGACGGGGTCGAGCGGCCGGATGTCGGCCCAGACCCGGCGGGCGGCGCGGGCGGCGAGGGTCTGCGACCGGGTGCCGGCGGCGTCGCCGTTGCGTTGCTGTGGAAAGGTCATTGGTCCCTGTGGTCCCCCGCATGGGTACGGCGGTTCGGGACACGGGCCCCCCGGAGGCCCGATGCCCGAGGCGCCGCTAGGAGAGCGGGGCCTCCAGCGCGTAGCCGACACCGTGGACGGTGCGGATCCAGCTGGCGCCGATCTTCCGGCGCAGCGCCTTGACGTGGCTGTCGACGGTGCGGGTGCCGGACGCGTCGGTCCAGTCCCACACCTCGGCCAGCAGCTGCTCGCGGGTGAGCACGGCGCGCGGCTGGGCGGCCAGGCAGGCGAGCAGGTCGAACTCGGTCGGCGTCAGGTGGACGTCGCCCGAGGCGAGCCGCACCCGGCGCTGCACGTGGTCGATCTCCAGCTCGCCGAAGCGCAGCGAGCCGAGCGCGGGCGTGCGGGCGGCCTGCTGGGCGCGCTCGACGCGGCGCAGCAGCACGTTGACCCGGGCGGCCAGTTCGCGCATGGAGAAGGGCTTGGTCATGTAGTCGTCGGCACCGACGCCGAGGCCGACCAGCAGGTCCGTCTCGTCGTCGCGCGCGGTCAGCATCAGCACCGGCACCGGTCGCTGGGCCTGGATCCGGCGGCACACTTCGAGGCCGTCGAATCCGGGCAGCATGATGTCGAGGACGACCAGGTCCGGCTGCCAGGTGTGGAAGCCGTCGACCGCGCCGGGGCCGTCGTGGGCCACGGCGACCTTGAAGCCCTCCGCGCCCAGCCGGGCCGCGATCGACTCCGCGATCGTGGGCTCGTCCTCCACCACCAGCACTCTGCGCTGGCTGCTCACCGTGCCGCCGCTGTTGCTGTTGTCCTGCTGAATTTCTGTCACGGTCACGCCACCGCCCCCAGGGCTGCGGGCCGGCCACCTGTGGGGATGGCGGGGCTCCGCTTCGTAGTCTTGTTCCGTCGTGGACTGTGTGCCGGGTCCGCCGTCCCGTCGCGTGCGCGGATCGGAGGGCGGAGGTCGGCCACCCGCTTCTCCCGCGCACTTCGCAGCGTACGGACAGCGGCTGCCTCCCGGCAGGTGGACCGGACGTTTCCGGCCCGTTGGGCCGGTTCCGGCCCGCTCTCGGACCCACTCACGAGTGGGCACGGGCCGATACCTTACCCGGCGTTTTTTCACTGCGTAACGGTACGTATGCAGTCGAGTTGACGCCAAGTCGCCGGTCAGGGCCGTTACTGACGGGTCAAACGGAAGTAGGTCTGGACCAATGCCGGAATCCGGCCGGTCGGCCGGTTCCCCGGTCTTCACGGGCTTTTCTCAGCTGGTTCTCAGAACCTCGACGTAACGTGATCACGACAACGCCCCGCGGGAGGGATTGCGGACGCGCGCCGGTACGTTGGTTCCCCCGGGCGGGAGCCGGGGACCGGTTGCTGCGGGCGTGGAGCGGAGGCGGCATGGCTGGACTGCGGCGCGGTGGCGGACCGGTGGGACCGCGCCCGGGGCCGTGCCCGCCGTGGGCCGGACCGCCGTACGGGATGCTCCGGCTCGGGCTGCGCACCGGGGTGGCCGAGTGGCTGCTGGCCCGGGTGCCGACGCCCCGGCGCAACCCTTTCGCCCTCGGATATCTCGCCGTGGTGGGCGCCACCACGACCTTTGCCGAACTCGCGGATCCGGATCTCGTCCTGCGGCTGCAGGAGGCCTCCAGTTCGGACGGCCACAATCTTTTGCACCACCCTTTGCGGGCGCTGCTGCTCAGTGGTTTCTGGGTGGCCGGCTCGGTGTGGATGCCGTACCTCTGGGGATTCGCCTTCACCGTCGCGCCGCTGGAGCGCCGGGTCGGTTCCCGGCGGGCGGCGGCGGTCTTCGCGATCGGGCACGTGACGGCCACGCTGCTGTCCCAGGCGGTGGTGATCACCGCCGTGGAGACCGGGCACCTGGAGTCCGCGGCGATGGACTACCTGGACATCGGGGTCAGCTACGGCGTGCTGGTCAGTCTCGGCGCGCTCGCCGGGCTGCTCTCCTGGCGCGGGCGGCTGCTGGCGCTGGGCGGCGCGGCGGCGCTGATCGCCGAGCAGATCGTCACCGAGAACGACCTGGTCACCGCGGTGGGCCACCCGGTGGCGGTGCTGACCGGCGTGGCGCTGTGGCGCTGGCTGCGCCACGGCCCCCGGCGCGGGCCGCGCCCGCTGCGCGCGGAGCTTCCGGAGGCCGGTCCCGGGCCGGCCGCGGCCGCCGGCGGCGCCCCGGTCTTGGACGTCCGTTAACTCGTTCGGGGGTTTTTGACGACCTTCCCGCCGCCTCCGCCCGCACCCCTTTTCCGTTCGCTCACGGCGAACAAAGGTCGGGGAACATCCGGCGCCCCCGAAGCCTTAGTCAGGTCGACTCAAGTTCGCTGACTGGGGAGAGATCATGGCATCGACGTCCGCACCGCTCACCCTGCCCGTGCTGCCGCTCGACGACGAGGTCGTCCTGCCGGGCATGGTCGTCCCGCTGGACCTGAAGGACACCGAGGTGCGCGCCGCGGTGGAGGCCGCCCGCGCGGCGGCCGGCGGCGCCGACAAGCCGCAGGTCCTGCTGGTCCCCCGGGTGGACGGCTCGTACGCGGCGGTCGGCACGCTGGCCGCCGTCGAGCAGGTCGGCCGGCTGGCCGACGGCCCCCACGCGATCGGGCAGCCGGCGGCGCTGGTGCGCGCCGTGCGGCGGGTCCGGATCGGGGCCGGCACCACCGGCCCCGGCGCCGCCCTCTGGGTCGAGACCACGCCGTTCCGGGAGTCCTCGGTCGGCATGCCGGTGGCCGGCCGGGCCGCCGAGCTCGTCAAGGAGTACAAGGCGCTGTCCACCCAGTGGCTGCGCAGGCGCGGCGCCTGGCAGATCGTCGACCGGGTGGACCGGATCGAGGGCGTCGGCGAGCTCGCCGACAACATCGGCTACGCGCCCTTCGCCACCGCCGAGCAGAAGCTCAAGGTGCTGCTGGAGGCCGACCAGGTCGCCCGCCTGGAGTACGCGCTGGCGCTACTGCGCGACCACCTCGCCGAGGAGGAGGTCAACGACACGATCCGCAAGGACGTCGAGGAGGGCGTGGCCAAGCAGCAGAAGGAGTTCCTGCTCCGCCGCCAGCTGGAGGCCGTCCGCAAGGAACTGGCCGAGCTCAACGGCGACCCGGCCGACGAGGAGGGCGACTACCGTGCCCGCGTCGAGGCGGCCGACCTGCCCGCGGGCGTCCGCGAGGCCGCGCTGAAGGAGGTCGACAAGCTGGAGCGCGCGTCCGACCAGTCGCCCGAGGGCTCGTGGATCCGTACCTGGCTGGACACCGTCCTGGAGCTGCCGTGGAACGAGCGCACCGAGGACGCGTACGACATCACCGGCGCCCGCGCGGTGCTGGACGCCGACCACGCCGGCCTCGGCGACGTGAAGGACCGCATCGTCGAGTACCTCGCGGTGCGCAAGCGCCGTTCCGAGCAGGGGCTCGGGCTGGTCGGCGGCCGCCGAGGGGGTGCGGTGCTGGCCCTGGTCGGGCCGCCCGGCGTCGGCAAGACCTCGCTCGGGGAGTCGGTGGCCCGCGCGATGGGCCGCACGTTCGTCCGGGTCGCGCTCGGCGGCGTCCGGGACGAGGCCGAGATCCGCGGCCACCGGCGCACCTACGTCGGCGCGCTGCCCGGCCGCCTGGTGCGGGCGATCAAGGAGGCCGGCTCGATGAACCCGGTCGTCCTGCTCGACGAGATCGACAAGGTCGGCTCCGACTACCGGGGGGACCCGGCCGCCGCCCTGCTGGAGGTGCTGGACCCGGCGCAGAACCACACCTTCAGGGACCACTACCTGGAGGTCGAGCTCGACCTCTCCGACGTCGTCTTCCTCGCCACCGCCAACGTGCTGGAGGCCATCCCCGAGCCGCTGCTCGACCGGATGGAGCTCGTCCGGCTCGACGGCTACACCGAGGACGAGAAGGTCGTCATCGCCCGCGACCACCTGCTCCCGCGCCAGCTGGAGCGGGCCGGGCTCGGCAGCGGACAGGTCGGCGTCGAGGAGGCGGCGCTGCGCAGGCTCGCCGGGGAGTACACCCGGGAGGCCGGCGTGCGGAACCTGGAGCGCTCGATCGCCCGGGTGCTGCGCAAGATCGCCGCGCAGGCCGAGCTCGGCGAGCGCGAGCTGCCCGCCGTGATCGGCGCGGACGACCTGCGCGCCCTGATCGGCCGCCCGCACCACGTGCCGGAGGCCGCCCAGGAGCCGGCCGAGCGGCGCACCGCCGTCCCCGGCGTGGCGACCGGCCTCGCGGTCACCGGCGCCGGCGGCGACGTCCTCTACATCGAGGCCTCGCTCGCCGACGCCGAGACGGGCGGCACCGGGCTGACCCTGACCGGGCAGCTGGGCGACGTCATGAAGGAGTCCGCGCACATCGCGCTCTCCTTCCTGCGCTCGCGCGGCGCCGAGCTGGAGCTGCCGGTCACCTCGCTGCGTGACCGCGGCGTGCACCTGCACGTCCCGGCCGGGGCCGTCCCCAAGGACGGACCGAGCGCCGGCATCACCATGACCACCGCGCTCGCCTCGCTGCTCTCCGGCCGCAAGGTGCGCACGGACGTGGCGATGACGGGCGAGGTGTCGCTGACCGGACGGGTGCTGCCGATCGGCGGGGTGAAGCAGAAGCTGCTCGCCGCCGACCGGGCCGGGATCACCACGGTGATCATCCCCAAGCGCAACGAGGCCGATCTGGACGACGTCCCGGCCGAGGTGCTGGAGCGGCTCACCGTGCACCCGGTGGCGGACGTCCGCGAGGTGCTCAAGCTGGCCCTGGAGCCGGCCGAGGTGCTCGTCGCCGCCGCCTGACGCGGGATCAGGGCCCGGGGGGGGGGGGGGGGGGGGCCGGGGCCCCCCCCCCCGCCCCCCCGGGGGGCGG
>NZ_JBHWGV010000017.1:94053-107159 GCF_042732955.1 Kitasatospora sp. NPDC059747
GCACTGCCGCTCCGCCCCGGGCCCTGCCCGCAGGGTGAGACGGTCTTGTGAGACGGGTCGTCAGTAAGGGAGGCTGGCCGGGTGAATCGCCACGCGCACCTGAGCCGTCGACTGGACGTCGACCTCGCCCGCGCGTGCTCGGCGATCTGTCACCGCGTCCGTTGAGCGCGGTGTTCCACCCGACGCCCCCGCCGGGAACCCCCACCGGGTGGCCGCACCGCCATGCGCCCACGCCTGCCCGCTCACCCGATGGGACACCCTCCATGCGCTTCGCGCTGCCCTCCCGCGCCGCCGCCCTCGCGGCCGCGGCCCTGCTCGCCCTCGCGGTCCCGGCCCGTGCCGCCACGCCGTTCGGACCGCTGCCGCCGCACAACCCGTACGCGGGCCCCGACGGCACCGCCACCATGCACGGCGACACCGGCTCCTCGGACACCACCCGGCTGCCCGGGCCGCCGGCCGGCCCGCTCACCTTGCACCGTACGGCCCTGCAGTCCGCCTGCCCGACCGTGCTGGTCGGCTACGACGGCTTCCCGGTCGCGCTCTGCACCACGATCCTCGGGCGCACCCCGACCGTCCACCTGCTGGACCCGGACGACGGCGAGTCCCTCGCCGAACTCCCGCTCGCCAAGGGCTCGTTGCTCGGCGGCGTGTACGCCTACCTGGACGACCGGGACCGCCTGGTCGCCGTCGACGGCCACGGCGACCTGCTGCGGATCGGCCACCACCGCAGCGCCGACGGCGACTGGGAGCTCACGGTGGACAGCCGCCTCCCGCTGGCCGGCGCCGTCCCGGCCGGCGACGCCGTCGTCGGCATCTCGCCGGACTGGCAGGGCCGGGTCTGGTTCGCCACCGGCGGCGGGGTCGTCGGCACCGCGGACGAGCGCACCGGCGCCGTCCGCGGCCTCGCCCTCCCCGCCGGGGAACGGATCGCCAACTCGATCTCCACCGCCCCCGCCGGCACCCTCGTCGCCACCACCCACGCCACCTACCTGCTCACCGCCGGAGCCGACGGCACCCCGCGGACCGCCGGGCGCCAGGCGTACGACCGCGGGCCAGGCCGCAAGCCCGGCCAGCTCAGCTGGGGCACCGGCTCCACCCCGACCTTCTTCGGCCCGCGCACCGGCACCGACTACACGACCATCGTCGACAACGCCGCGCCGACCGTGCACCTGCTGGTCTACCGCACCTCCGACGGCTCGCCGGTCTGCTCGGTGCCGGTGCTCAGGGCCGGCGGCAGCGGCAGCGAGAACTCCCCGATCGGCGCCGGGAACAGCGTCTTCATCAGCAGCACCAACGGCTACCCGTACCCCGCGCTGCCCGCCGAGGCCGGGCCGAGCGTGCCCGCCTCCGCCGACTTCCGCGGCGGCTTCAGCCGGGTCGACGTGCGGCCCGACGGCTCCGGCTGCGACCTGGTCTGGGACACCACCGTGCGCTCCGCCGCCGTCCCGCGGCTCTCCACCGGCGACGGGCTGATCCACACCGTCCTGCGCAAGCCGCTGATCCCCGGCAGCACCGCCACGACGGTCCTCGACCCCTATTACTACGCCGAGATCGACCCGGCCACCGGCGCCGTCGGGCGCACCCGGTTCCTGGGGGCCGGCTTCCTCTTCGACACGCTCCAGATGGTGGGCTCGATCGCCCCCGGCGGAGTGGTCTACCAGGGCACGACCACCGGCGTCCTGAGGATTTCCGCCGAGTGACGAGGGGGACGGCGGACCGCGTGCGAGACTGCGAGGATGCCGTCCCCCACTCAGCGCGTCTTGGCCCGGGTGCCGGCGAGGCTGCGCCCGTTCCTGGTGCGCCACCGCAGGCTGGTGAAGTTCCTGCTGGTCGGCGGCGGCTGCTTCGCGCTCACCACGGTGATCGACTTCGAGCTGAAGTTCACCGTCCTGGAGCACAAGCCGGTGGTCGCGCTGACCATCGCGACCGTGATCGCCACCGTCGTCTCCTACGTGCTGAACCGCCGCTGGGCCTTCCGGGCCCAGGGGCAGCGGCGCGAGGCGGTGCTGTTCTTCCTGGTCAGCGTGGTGGCGATCGCCGTCAACGACGTGCCGCTGGCGGTCTCGCGGTACGTCCTGGACCTGCGCGAGCCCTACGTCGGCCCGTTCGCCCAGGAGGTCGCGGACTTCCTCAGCGGCATGATCGTCGGCACCTTCGTGGCGATGCTCTTCCGCTTCTGGGCGATGCAGCGCTGGGTGTTCACCCGCCTCGCCGAGCCCGTCGCCACCGGGACGCAGCCGCCCCTCGAACCCGGTTACGCTGCACACGAGACGTCCCGGGAGGTGCCCGGGACGCGGTGAGGCCGGGTGACCGCCAGCCAGGGAGCGGGGTGGGCACATGCGTGAGCCGGACGGAGTCCGGAGCGGACCCGCCAGCCAGCAGGGCATGCGCCGGGCCAACCTGGCGCTGGTGCTCGGCGTGATCGCACGGGCCCCGCGCTCCCGCGCCGAAGTGGCCGCGGAGACCGGACTCACCCGGGCGGCGGTCTCCTCGCTCGCCGAGGAGCTGATCGCCGGCGGCCTGGTCGTCGAGGAGGGCCCGGCCGCGCCGAGCGGCAAGGTCGGCCGGCCCGGCACCGCGCTCGGCCTCAACCCGCACGGGCCCGGCGGCCTCGGCGCCGAGATCGGCGTCGAGCACCTCGGGGCCTGCGTAGTCGACCTGCGCGGCGAGGTCGTCTCCTGGCGCCGTCAGGAGATCCGCAACCGGGGCCGCACGCCCGCCGCCGTCATGGCCGACCTCGCCGAACTGCTGCGCCGCGCCGTCGCCGAGGCGGGCCTGCGCCCGGCCGCGCTCGCGCTCGCCGTGCCCGGACTGGTCGGCACCGCCGGCGGGGTGCTCCAGCGGGCCGCCAACCTCGGCTGGCAGGAGGTGCCGCTCGCCGCCGAACTGCGCCTGGCCCTGCGCGCGGCCGGCTCGGAGGACCTGGCGGAGCTCGCGATCGACGCGGACAACGAGGCCAACCTGGGCGGGCTCGCCGAACTCTGGCTGGGCGGCGGCCCGGACCACTTCCTGCACGTCTCGGCCGAGGCCGGTGTCGGCGCGGCGATCGTGATCGGCGGGCGGCTGCTGCGCGGCGCGCGCGGCTACGCGGGCGAGCTCGGCCATGTGCCGGTCCGCCCGGACGGGCCGCGCTGCGCGTGCGGCGCGCACGGCTGCCTGGAGCAGTACGCGGGGGAGACGGCGGTGCTGCGCGCGGCGGGGCTGGAGGGCATCCGCGGCGACTGGGTGGCCCTGCTCGCCGAGCGCGCCGAGGCCGGGGACGAGGAGGTGCGCGCCGCGCTGGCCGGGGCCGGGGCGGCGCTGGGCATCGCGGCCTCCGGTGCGGTCAACCTGCTGGACCCCGCCGAGGTGGTGCTGGGCGGCGGGTACGCCCAGCTGGCGCCCTGGCTGCTGCCGTCGATGCGGGCCGAGATGGGCGCCCGGGTGACCGTCCGCCCGTGGTCGGACGACCGGCTCACGGTCTCCCGGCTCGGGCGGCGCGGGCCGCTGCTGGGCGCCGCCGTCGGGGTGGTGCGCGCCGTCGTGGCCGACCCCGGCCGGCTGGCGGGCGCCTGAGACGGCCGTGCCCCCGGCCACGGGGGCCGGGGGGCACGGGATCCTTCCGCAGGGCGGGGCTCAGGCCTCCTGGACCAGCTCCCGGCCGCCCGAGCGCGGGCCGCGCACGACGGCGAGCAGGGCGACCGCCACGCCGAGGACCGCCCACACGACGAGCACCAGGAGCGGCATCGCCATGTTGGTCGAGCCGAAGTAGGCGATCGACTTGGTCGCGGCGGTGCCGGCGCCGTTCGGGATCCACGAGCCGATCGCGCGCCAGAACGGCGGCATCATCGGCACCGGGTAGACCCCGCCCGCGCTCGGGTTGCCGAGCACCACGAAGATCAGCACCGCGATGCCGATGCCGATGATGTCGAACAGGCACTGCAGCGCCATGGTGAACGCGCCGACCGTGAACACCACCAGGGCGCCCACCGCCGACAGGCTCGGGATCGAGCCGGGCAGCGCGTCCAGGACCGGACCGGCGATCAGGGTGCCGAAGACGCCGGCCGCGATCGAGTACAGCGCCATCGCGCCGAGCCGGATCAGCAGGCGGTGGACGTTGGCCGGCTTGGAGCCGGCGCTGATGCCGAGGATCGAGGCGACCAGGTAGCCGCCGACGCACCAGCCGATGACCAGGTAGAAGGCGGAGAGGCCGTTGGTGTCGCCCTTGGCCAGCGGGACGACGTCCTCGACCTTGACGGTGCGGCCCTGGGTCTTCTCCAGCGCGGTCGTGATGCTCTCGGCGGCCTTGGCGGCCGAGGTGCCGCGGGCGCCGCCGGTCAGCAGGGTGTCCTCGGTGCCGGCCGGGTTGAAGACCAGCGCGGCGTAGATCTTCTGGTCCTTGATCCGCGCGGTGGCGGTCTCGGCGTCCGGTGCCGTGACCGGCTTCACGGCGTCGTTCGGCACCGACTCCAGCGCGCCGACCAGCTTGGGCGCGACCTGCGGCGGGGCGACCACCGCGATCGACAGGTTGTGCGGGGCCGGCTTGTGCAGCGCCCCGACGTACGACGTGATGAAGCCGAGTTGGAGCAGCAGTACGGCGATCACCATCAGCGCTGCGCGCGGGGTGACCGCTCCCTTCAGTTCGGCGACGAAACCCTGCCCCGGGGCGGCCATCCACATCTCCTTGGTATCGGGGGAAACCTGCGGTTTCGGGGGGAAACCCATGTTTCGAGGGAAACCTGCGATTCGAGCGGAATCAGATACTACGAGAACCGATACTTCATACCATGAAGTAGTTGGCTTGTCGCACCGCACGCGCCGCGTTCCGGCCACCGCCGCTGCGGGATACTGGCGCGGTGAGTGCGGAGAGTGGCGAGCGGGTGCCGGGCGGGCGAACACTGGACGAGGGCGCGCTGCTGGCGGTGGACCGCGAGGTCGCGCTGATGTTCCGGCGCGGCCGGGCGAGGGTCGCCGAGCTGTCCCGCCGGGTGCACCCGGAGCTGGAGGGCATGGCGTACAGCATGCTCGGCTACATCGAGCAGGCCGGGCGGGTGCGGGTGACCGACGTCGGCGTGTACTTCGCGGTCGGCAAGGCCACCGTGAGCCGGCAGATCAGGGCGCTGGAGGAGCTGGGCCTGGTCGCCCGGGTGGCGGACCCGCTGGACCGGCGGGCCTCGTTCGTCTCGCTGACCGAGGACGGGCGGCGGCGCTACCTCGCGGCCAGGGACGTCCGGATGCGGCGGGTCCGCGAGGTGATGGGCGGCTGGTCCCAGGAGGACGTGGTCCGCTTCGCCGAGCTGCTGCACCGCTTCAACGACGTGTTCGGCGAGCCCGCGGGGGAGTGACCGCAGGGGGTCGTGTGGGTGGGGTCGCGGGAGGGGCCGCCGGGGGTCGCGCGGGAGGGGCTGCCCGGGGGCGCGCGGGTGGGGCCCGGCTTTACTTTGCCTTGAAGAAAGTTGCCCTAAGCAACCATCTGCTCGTATGGTTGCCTAAGTCAACGATTTCTAAGGACCGGGATGACCGTGACCACCGAGGCCGCGACCGGCGCAGCCGCCGCCGTCGACGACCGACCCATGACCCACCGACAGGTGATGGAGGCGCTGTCCGGCCTGCTGCTCGGCCTCTTCGTGGCCGTGCTCTCGTCGACCGTCGTCTCCAACGCCCTGCCGCACATCCTCACCGACCTCCACGGCGGCCAGTCCGCCTACACCTGGGTGATCACCGCAGCGCTGCTCACCCTCACCGCCTCCACCCCGATCTGGGGCAAGCTCTCCGACCTCGCCAGCAAGAAGGTGCTGCTGCAGATCGCCCTGCTGATCTACATCGCCACCTCCGCCCTGGCCGGCCTCTCCCAGAACACCGGCGAACTCATCGCCTGCCGCGCCCTCCAGGGCATCGGCGCCGGCGGTGTCGTCGCGCTCGGCCAGATCTGCCTGGCCGCGATGGTCCCGCCGCGCGAGCGCGGGCGATACAGCGGCTACTTCGGCGCGGTGTTCGCCCTCGCCACCATCGGCGGCCCGCTCATCGGCGGCGTCATCGTCGACACCTCGTGGCTCGGCTGGCGCTGGTGCTTCTACGTCGGCATCCCGTTCGCGATCGCCGCGATCCTGGTGGTCCAGCGCACCCTCAAGCTGCCGGTGGTCAGGCGCAAGCCGAAGATCGACTACC
Source organism: Kitasatospora sp. NPDC059747 (assembly GCF_042732955.1). Classification (NCBI taxonomy): domain Bacteria; kingdom Bacillati; phylum Actinomycetota; class Actinomycetes; order Kitasatosporales; family Streptomycetaceae; genus Kitasatospora; species Kitasatospora sp. NPDC059747. The sequence continues at coordinate 100,201 of NZ_JBHWGV010000017.1, forward strand.
TCGGCGCGCTGACCATCACCGGCGCCGTCAGCCTGCTGATGGTCTGGATCACGCTGGCCGGCAAGAACTACGCGTGGCTGTCCTGGCAGACCGCGGCCATGGTCGGCGGCGGCCTGCTGCTGGGCGCGCTCGCCGTCGTCATCGAGCGCCGCGCCGCCGAGCCGATCATCCCGCCGGACCTCTTCCGCTACCGCACCGTCACCCTGGCCGCGCTCGCGAGCGTGCTGGTCGGCGTCGGCATGTACGGCGCGACCACCTTCCTCAGCCAGTACTTCCAGCTGGCCCGCGCCAAGTCCCCGACGATGGCCGGCCTGATGACCCTGCCGATGATCCTCGGCCTGGCGCTCTCCTCGACCGTCGCCGGCCGGCTGATCACCAAGTACGGCCGCTGGAAGGCCTACCTGGTCTCCGGCACGGCGCTGCTCGCGATCGGCTTCGGCCTGCTCGGCACCATGCGGACCGACACCAGCTACGTGCTGCTCTCCGTCTACATGGCGATCACCGGCATCGGGCTCGGCCTCACCATGCAGAACCTGGTGCTCGCGGTGCAGAACACGGTGCCCCGCAACGAACTCGGCGCGGCCAGCTCGGTCGTCACGTTCTTCCGCACCATGGGCGGCGCGATGGGCGTCTCCGCGCTCGGCGCGCTGATGAACAACAAGGTCGGCCACTACCTCGCCGAGAACCTGGCCGCCGCGCACATCCCGGCCGGGCACGCGGCCTCCGACGGCGGCATCCCGGACCTGCACAAGCTGCCGGCCCCGATCCTGCCGCTGGTGACGGACGCCTTCGGGCACGGCGTCGGCACGGTGTTCCTGTGGGCCGCGCCGTTCGCGCTGGCCTCCTTCGTCACGGTGCTGTTCATCCGGGAGACGGCGCTGCGGACCACGCAGCAGAACTGACGCCTCCGGTACGCGGGCACGGAAACGGGCCGGGAAGTGGGGATCCACTTCCCGGCCCGTTCGCGTGTGCGCGGTGGGGACTACGGCGCGGCGATCAGCACCAGGCCGTAGACGACGGCCGCGGCGCAGACGGCGAAGCAGGCGTACGCGCCGGCCAGCGCCAGCCGGCCGCCGGCGGCCTGGGCGGTGCCGGCCTGGGCGGTGCCGTCCTCGCGGGCGGTCAGCGCGGCCTCGCGGCGGGACAGGGCCAGGATGCCGAGCGCGAAGACGGTGACCACGGCGACGGTGACGCCGAAGCTGATTCCGGCGGTCTGGGCCAGGGCGTTCCACTTGATGTGCATGGTGTGTGCTCCTCAGCCGGCGGCGCTCAGGCCGCGACCGTGGTCGAGGCGGTGGTGGGGGCGGCGTTCGCCGGGGCGGCCGGGGTGACGTCGACCGCGGTGACGTCGGCGGCGGTGACGTCGGCGGCGGTGACGTCGAGCGTGGTGACGTCGACCGTCGTGACGTCCTCGACGGAGCCGACCTCGTTGACGTTGTCCGCGCCGACCGGCTGGCGGCGGGAGATCAGCCACATGCCGCCCGCGCCGGCGACCAGCGCGGCGCCGACCAGCACCACGCCCCAGGTGCCCTGGCGGACCACCAGGGCCGCGCCGCCGGAGACCAGGCCGGCGGCCGGCAGGGTCAGGCCCCAGGTGTAGACCATGCGGCGGACCATGCTCCAGCGCAGCTCCGGCTTCGGGCCGCCGAGACCGGCGCCCATGATGCCGCCCGTGCAGACCTGGGTGGTGGAGAGGCCGAAGCCCATGTGCGACGAGGTGAGGATGACGGTCGCGACCGACGACTCGGAGGCGAAGCCCTGCCGCGGCTGGATGTCCGCCAGGCCCTTGCCCATCGAGCGGATGATCCGCCAGCCGCCCATGTAGGTGCCGAGCGCGATCGCGGCGCCCGCCGAGACGATCACCCAGGTGGGGGGCAGCGCGCCCTTGGGCAGGGCGCCGACCGAGACCAGGGTCAGGGTGATGATGCCCATCGTCTTCTGGGCGTCGTTGGTGCCGTGCGCGAGCGAGATCAGCGAGGACGAGAAGATCTGGCCCTTGCGGAAGCCCTTGTCCGTCGTGGCCCCGTTGCTGCGGCGGGTGATCAGGTACGCCAGCTTCGTGGCGCCGAAGGAGGCCAGGCCCGCGACGAACGGGGAGGCGACCGCCGGGATCAGGATCTTGGTGACCACGGTGTCGAAGTTGACGCCGTTCATGCCGACGCCGACGATCGTGGCGCCGATCAGGCCGCCGTACAGGGCGTGCGAGGAACTGGACGGCAGGCCGCGCAGCCAGGTCAGCAGGTTCCACAGGATCGCGCCGACCAGGGCGGCGAAGATGATCTCGGGGTGGATGCCGGTCTTCTCGTTGACGATGCCGCCGGAGATGGTGGTGGCGACCTTCACGGACAGGAACGCGCCCGCGAAGTTGAGGACGGCCGCGATGGTGACCGCGACCTTCGGCCGGAGGGCTCCCGTCGCGATCGCGGTGGCGGACGCGTTCGCGGTGTCGTGGAACCCGTTGGTGAAGTCGAAGGCGAGCGCCGTGATGATCACAACGGCTACCAGGAACGAGATGTGTTCCATACCCAAACAATCGTCGTAGTTGTCGCACGGACGTTGGTGTCGCTCGCGACCGTAGGCAGGTTCGGTGAACGGAAGGTGAACTGAGCCGGGAATCGTGGTTCCGCTGGTGTCCTGGCGATGGCCGTAAGCTTTCGCAGGAGTGACATGGGTCGCGCTGAGCTGGACCTTAGCGAAGAACGCCCCGGTTCGCACACGTTTGCTGAGACCTGTCTCACAGGTGAACGGGACCGTGAACGGGGCTGTGAACGGGGCTGTGAACGGAGAATTCACCTTCCGGTCCTGGCGCGCCCTGTTTCCGGCGGGTAACCCGTGGGAGGATCGCCGGGATCCGGGGAACCCGGGGACGGGCAGGGCGGGGAGGAAGACCCATGGGCGGGGAATCGCGGCGCGGCGAGACGGTGGGCGTACGACCCTGGGTGCGGGCCGCCCTGCGCTGCGGAGCAGTGCTGGCCGCCGCCGCGCTGGCGCTCCCGTTCGCCGCCGGGGCCGCGTACGCCGCACCCGACCCGGGCACGCCCGGCGTGACGGCGCCCACGGCCGCCCCGGGGGACGACCCGCTCGCCGCCGCCAAGGCCACCCTCGGACCGCTGCTCGACCAGCTGCACGCGCTCTACCAGGGCGCCGAGGCCGCCACCGAGCAGTACAACGGCGCGGTCGCCAAGGTCACCGAGCAGCAGACCGCCCTCACCGACCTGCAGAACCGCCTCGAACGCCAGCAGAAGCAGGTCGACGCCGGCACCGACATCGCCGCGCAGCTCGCCGCCGCCCAGTACCGCAACGGTGCCACCTCCGCCTACGCCGAACTCCTGCTCTCCAAGGACCCGTACGAGGCCGTCACCATCGCCGAGCTGCTCGCCACCGCCAGCCGCTCGCAGTCCGAGTTCCTCGACCGGCTCAAGGCCGACCGCAACGAACTCGCCGGGCTGACCGCGCAGACCGCGGACGCCCTCAAGACCTCCCAGGCGCTCGTCGCCCAGCAGGAGGCGGCGAAGGCCAAGGTCGCCACCGACCTCGCCGCCGTCGAGCAGCTGGTCTCCTCGCTCACCGGCGCCCAGCGCACCGAACTGGAGAAGCTGGAGAAGGCCAAGGCCGACGAGGCCCAGCTCGCCTTCCTCGCCAGCGGCGCCCTCGGCCAGGGCGAGCGCACGCCCTCGCTGGCCGGTCGCGCGGCGGTCGCCTTCGCGCTGGCCCAGCTCAACAAGCCCTACCTGTGGGGCGGCATCGGCCCGGACTCGTACGACTGCTCCGGCCTCACCTCGCAGGCCTGGCTGCACGCCGGCAAGCCGATCCCGCGCACCAGCCAGGAGCAGTGGGCCGAGCTCCCGCACGTCGCGCTGAACCAGATCCGGCCCGGCGACCTCATCGTGTACTTCCAGGGCGCCACCCACGTCGCGATGTACATCGGCGGTGGGCTGATCGTGCAGGCCCCCCGGCCGGGCGCGGTGATCAAGGTCTCGCCGATCGGCTCGATGGCGATCCTCGGGGCCGTCCGCCCCGACCCGTCCGGCGCGGCCGACGACGCCGGCGGCGCCTGGAAGGTGCCCGACCTCCCGACCGGCTGGGACACCGTCACGCCGATCGCCCCGACCCCGGCCGAGCAGCGGCCGCCGGTGCCGGCCCCGGCCCCGGGCACGGCCCCGGCCCCGGGCACGACCCCGGTCCCGGGCACGCCGGCGCCGAACCCGGGGACCCCGTCCACCACGCCCGGGACGCCGTCCGGGACCGGTACGCCGTCCGGGACCGGGACTCCGTCGGGTACGGGGTCGCCGTCGGGCACCGGGACTCCCTCGGGGACGGGTACGCCTTCGGGGACGGGTACGCCGACGCCGAGTGGGACGGGCACGCCGACGCCTTCCGGGACGGGTACGCCGACGCCGTCCGGTACGGGGACGCCCACTGCTTCGGCGCCCGGGAGCGCCACTGCCACGCTGCCGCTGATCGGTGGCCTGCTGCCCTGAGTCCCGTAGCCGGATGGAGAGGCCGCCCTGAGAGGCGGCCTCTCCGTTGTTTGGAGGCTCAGCCCGCGGTGCTGTCCGGCTCGAACCGGATGACGACCGCCTTCGACGTGGGGGTGTTGCTGATGTCGGCCGTCGAGTCGAGCGGGACCAGTACGTTCGTCTCGGGGTAGTAGGCCGCCGCCCCGCCGCGGGCCACCGGGTAGTGGACCACCTTGAAGTGCGGTGCGCGGCGCTCGACGCCGTCCTTCCACTCGCCCACCAGGTCGACGAACGCGCCCTCGGTCAGGCCGAGTTCGGCAGCGTCGGCCGGGTTCACCAGGACCACCCGGCGGCCGCCCTTGATGCCGCGGTAGCGGTCGTCGAGGCCGTAGATCGTGGTGTTGTACTGGTCGTGCGAGCGCAGCGTCTGCAGCAGCAGGCGACCCGGCGGGACCTCCGGGGCGGTCAGCGGGTTGACGGTGAAGTTGGCCTTGCCGGTGGCGGTCGGGAAGGTCCGGGAGTCGCGCGGGCCGTGCGGCAGGGTGAAGCCGCCGGGGCGGCGCACCTTCTCGTTGTAGTCCTCGAAGCCGGGCACGACCCGGGCGATCCGGGCCCGCAGGGTGTCGTAGTCGCCGGCGAAGTCCTCCCACGGCACGGTGTCCTGCGGTCCGAGCACGGCGCGGGCGAGGCGGCAGATGATCGCGGTCTCGGAGAGCAGACCGGGCGCGGGCGGGCGCAGGCCGCCGCGCGAGGCGTGCACCTGGCCCATCGAGTCCTCGACGCTGACGAACTGGGCGCCCGAGCCGGTGACGTCCCGGTCGGTGCGGCCGAGGGTGGGCAGGATCAGCGCGCGGGCTCCGGTGATCACGTGCGAGCGGTTCAGCTTGGTCGAGACGTGCACCGTCAGCCGGCAGCGCCGCATCGCGGCCTCGGTGACCTCGGTGTCCGGCGTCGCCGCGACGAAGTTGCCGCCCATCGCGAAGAAGACCCCGACCTTGCCGTCGCGCATCGCGCGGATCGTGTCCACCGAGTCGAGGCCGTGCTCGCGCGGCGGCTCGAACGCGAACTCCTTGCCGAGCGCGTCCAGGAACGCCTTGCTCGGCCGCTCGAAGATGCCCATCGTCCGGTCGCCCTGCACGTTGCTGTGCCCGCGCACCGGGCAGACGCCCGCGCCGGGGCGGCCGACGTTGCCGCGCAGCAGGAGGAAGTTGACCACCTCGCGGATGGTCGGGACGGCGTGCTTGTGCTGCGTGAGGCCCATCGCCCAGCAGACGATGATCTTCTTCGAGGCCAGCACCATGCGGCCGAGCTCCTCGATCTGCTCCCACGGCAGGCCGGTCGCGGCGAGGACTTCGTCCCGGTCGGTCGTTGTGGCCTGGGCCTCGAACTCCTCGTAGCCGTGGCAGTGCTCGTTGACGAAGGTGCGGTCGACGCCGTTTCGTTCCAGGACCAGCTGGTTGAGTGCCCGGAACAGCGCGAGGTCGCCGCCGAGGCGGATCTGCAGGAACAGGTCGGTCAGCTTGGTGCCGTGGCCGACCAGGCCGCGGGCGTTCTGCGGGTTCTTGAAGCGCTCCAGGCCCGCCTCCGGCAGCGGGTTGACGCTGACGATCTTCGCGCCGGCCCGCTTGGCGCGCTCCAGGGCGGAGAGCATCCGGGGGTGGTTGGTGCCCGGGTTCTGGCCGGCCACGATGATCAGGTCGGCCTGGTAGAGGTCCTTCAGGCTCACGCTGCCCTTGCCGACGCCGAGCGTCTCGGTGAGCGCCGAACCCGAGGACTCGTGGCACATGTTGGAGCAGTCCGGCAGGTTGTTGGTGCCCAGGCGGCGGGCGAACAGCTGGTAGGCGAAGGCGGCCTCGTTGCTGGTGCGGCCCGAGGTGTAGAACGCGGCGCCGTCCGGGGTGTCGAGGGCCTTGAGTTCCTCGGCGATCAGCGCGAAGGCGTCGTCCCAGGAGACCGGGGTGTAGTGCGTCGCGCCCTCCTCCAGCAGCATCGGCTGGGTGAGGCGGCCCTGCTGTCCGAGCCAGTAGCCGGAGCGCTCGGCCAGGTCGGCGACCGGGTGCGCGGCGAAGAACTCGGCCCGGATCCGGCGCTCGGTCGCCTCCTCGGCGACGGCCTTGGCGCCGTTCTCGCAGAACTCCGCGGTGTGCGTCTTGTCCGGCTCCGGCCAGGCGCAGCCGGGGCAGTCGAAGCCGTTCGGCTGGTTCACCTTGAGGAGCGTGGCGAGGGTGCGGCGGGCGCCCATCTGCTCGGTGGCCATGCGGAGGCTGTGGCCGACGGCGGGCAGGCCGGCGGCCGCGTGCTGCGGCGCGGACACCTCGGGGGCGTCCTGCAGGGGGTCGCTCTGCGGGGCCTGCTTCGGCATGACTGCGCTCCTCGGCTCTGCTCTTCGGGCCGCCGCACCGTCGCGGGGGTCCGGGGACCATCTTTTCACCTGGGGGATCGGGGTGGGAGGGGGGCCGCGGGGGGCGGGGGGCGCCGCGGGCGGGGGGGGGGGGGGGG